>SXXA01000012.1 GCA_005791325.1 Actinomycetota bacterium
AACCGACGCATGGCGGTATCCGTGGATGCATATTAAATGGATGCTCGTGTTGGCATTTGTCGGGTATCACATTTGGGTAGAATCGCTAAGACGCTCCCTTGAACAAGGTCAATCACCCTACCCCTCTTCCCTATTGCGATTATTAAATGAATGGCCATTTGTACTCATGCTGGGTATTTTGATTGCGGTTTATACCCGAAATCCTGGTTGGGCGGGTGGGGTCGCGGGGGTGGCCAGCTTATTATTGGCCTTAGCTGGGATTCGGATTCAGCGAGTTCATCGTCGAAGCATGCGGGGCAAATGATGCCCCCCAATTGGGCCATTATCGATGCCAATATCAATCGTGCCACAGAGGGATTGCGGGTTTTAGAGGATTATTGCCGATTCCACCGCCATGATGAGACCCTAACCCATATGTTGGCCCACTTTCGGCATCAACTGAATGAATCCAATCCTGATTGGGCCAATCAGTTACAAAGTCGCCATACCCCGTCCGATGTGCGAGCCATGGAACCCCCACGAACCCGAGAATCGGTAGTTGGATTGTTGCGAGCCAATTGTTCGAGGGTTCAAGAAGCCATGCGGGTATTGGAAGAATGGACCGGCCGTGCATTGTATTGTGACATTCGATATCGGATGTATGATGTGGAACAGCAATTGGTTTTGTCGGCCTTAAAACCACCCATCAACACGGGCATCATGGTGATTAGTGACCAACCCAAAATACTGGCCCAAGCGCAAGAACAGGGTGCCATCATGGTACAACTACGCGTTAAAAATACGCCCAAAGCGACGATTTACCCACTGGCACAACAGGCTCGCGACCTGATTCGGGACATCCCCTTGATAATCAATGATTACCTTGACTTGGCAGTGGCCATTCATGCCGATGGCTTGCATACTGGGCAAGACGATTTACCACTGTCTGTACTACGTGATCAGTTGGGGAGCTATCGGCTATTGGGACGCACCACCCATACCCTAGACCAAGGCAAGATCGCCAAGGAATCAGGGGCGGATTATATTAGTGTGGGCCCCATTTGGGAGACCCCATCGAAACCGGGACGCGCCGGCATTGGCTTTGGCTATTTGGGGCAAGTCGCGACACTGGGGATTCCCTATGTGGCCATTGGGGGGATTGATTTAGATCGACTGCCTCAAATATTGGCTTATTCCCCTCCCATGGTTGGAATGATTCGAGATGTGGCTAATTTACCTAAAATGGCTGAACTCTTTTATGCGAGTCATGGGTCACAATCAGTGGGGGGAGATCATCGTGAGGGGGAGGGCCACTCATGACACATCATCAGCCATCGGTGGATCGATTGTTTGAAGACCCCTCACGAACGGGACCATTTACCTTTGATGCCGATGTGGCAATGGTATTTGATAATATGATTGAACGAAGTGTGCCATGTTACCACCAGATTCAACATTTAATGCCCCATTTAATCCGATGCGCAGCCCCACATGCCAACCGCTTCTTGGACTTGGGATGTTCAACCGGATCCACTTTATGTCAATTGGCTTCCATATTCCCCACAATAACGGGCATTGGTTGGGACACCAGCCCAGAATTGGTGCAACGAGCCATCCAAAAAGCCCAGCATGAGGGAGTATCTACTCGGTTAACATTTGAGCAAGCCGATATGACCCAAATACCGTTACCCAACGCTGATGTCATCATTGCATGTCTGGCACTACAGTTTATTCCGCCGGCTCAACGCTTGGCAGTATTGCACGCCATGCATCATGTGTTACCATCGAATGGGCTGGTCATTGTGGTGGAAAAAACCATTCCTTATCATGAAACCAATCAAGCGATTTTTGAATCGATTTACCATCAGGTAAAGGAAGAAAACGGGTATTCAAAAGTTGAGATTGCAACCAAGAAAAAGGCCTTGGACGGGGTGTTAATCCCGTTAACGGGGCAACAAAATGAAGCCTTATTTGAAACAGCCGGCTTTAAGAGTGAGCGTTTCTTAACATGGATGGTATTTTCTGGATGGCTACTCCACAAGCAATGAGGGTCTCCGTTTGGACCATCCCCCATGATCAGTTTGCATTGGATTACCCCTTTTGTTTATCCGTTGCAGAGACCCGTCGCCAACGTGATATGCCCACCCATCGTGCCCACGAATTTGGGGTATCACGGCATTGTTTAAGGCGCCTGATTGGCCATCGATTGCGGCGTGACCCGTCATCCATTCGTATTGCAATGCCGGAAGGTGGCAAACCCTTTATCCCCCAAAACCCCATTCATTTTAGTCTTTCTCATCATCGTGGATTCACCGCCATTGCCATCGCCGCCCACCCAGTGGGTGTGGATATTATGCAAGTGCATCGTCAACCGCATATCACAACCATTGCCAAGCGGGTCTTTCACCCACAGGATGTGGATCAATTAATGCGATTGGACGGACAAGCACAGTTGTCGATGTTCTTTAAGTTGTGGACGCGTCACGAAGCAGTCGTCAAGGCGATGGGTGTTGGGTTATTATATCCAGTCAAGTTTCCACTATATCATCCGGTATCAATCGTAGACTGGTGTATTGGTGAGTTTCAATTTCCAAAAGAATGGATGGTTGCGGTGGCCAGTCAAACACGATCTTTGACGGTTATTCATGAAGATGACAACACGATTACCCTCTAACATTATTATTATTGGTATGCCAGGATCAGGCAAAACCACCGTGGGTCGACACTTGTCGAAGTTAACAGGTAAAAAATGGATTGATACAGACAAATTATTGCAAGATCGATTGGGATGCCGAATTCAAACCTTTTTTGAAACCCATGGTGAAGCGGCCTTTCGAAAAGAAGAGCAATCTGTTTTATTGTATTTATTGACCCTTTCTAATTATGTCATTTCAACGGGTGGCGGGATTGTTTGTCAGCCGGTAAATTGCTCCTTATTACGCTCCATCGGCAAGGTGGTGTTTATTGATGTACCACTCGACTCGTTATGGGGCCGATTGCAAGGGGATAACAAGCGCCCCCTATTGCAAACAGAGGACCCACTTGGCACACTAACGCATTTGTATCAAAGCCGTTATGCCCTGTATCAGCATTGTGCCCATACGGTGATTCCGATTACCCAACCCTCATCCAATAAAGTGGCCCAAACCATTTTACATCATTTATGCGACTCCTAATTGGTGCATTGATAACGGTCATAATCGGGGCGGTGCCGATCACAGGAACCCCTACCCGTGGGGAAGGCCCTCCCGAAGTGGTATCTGGACATTATATTATTTATACCAAGCCCCCCGGCCGATTGGTATTACAAAGCGAGTCAGCTCAACAGTTGGCGAAACGTCGGGGAGCGAATGTTCAGTTGATCCCCCCATCCTATAAAAAAGGGGTGGCCTCGGTTCGAGAGGGGGCGTTTGTGGTGATGATGAGCGACACCCAACCAACCGTGTCGATTTTGGCTGACTTGGCCAAGCATCCAGAGGTTTATTTAATTGAGCCGGTGTATGTGGCCACCCTATTTACAACGGGGCCCAACGACCCTTTTTTTGATCAACAAACTTATTTAAATCAAACTGAACTGATCCAATTTTGGGGGATGAAGCAATCCCATGATGTGGTTGTGGCGGTGGTCGATACTGGGGTGAACCTGACCCATCCTGACTTGGCCAATCGGGTTGTCTTTCGTCACCTAGATCAACCCAATGGATATGATGATGATCAAAATGGAATCATTGACGACACCCGTGGCGCAGCCTTTACAACCTCTCGCCCCGACCGACAGCCAATCGACGAACATGGGCACGGGACGCATATCAGTGGCATTATTGCGGCAGAGATTAACAATGCGATGGGGGTCGCTGGTATTAGTCGACGGGCCATGATTTTACCCATTCGTGTTACCAATGCCATGGGCCAATTGAACCAAGTTGATGCGGCGATGGGTATTTTATATGCGGTCGAACAAGGGGCCAACATTATTTTATGTGCATGGGGTTACACCATGGCAAATCAGGTCTTAAAAGATGCGATTGCGCTGGCCCAATCACAGGGGGTGCTGGTTATTGCCGCAATGGGAAATAGTGGGACTGATGTACCGGAGTATCCGGCTGCTTTACCGGGGGTAGTGGCGGTGGGGGCGATTGGGGCCAATCGTGTGCCCCTCCATTTTTCGTCAACTGGCTCCCACATTTCATTTGTGGGGTATGGCGCGGGCATGGTTGGATTGGGGTTAGGGGACACAGTGCAAACATTAAGTGGCACCAGCCAAGCGGCCGCTGTGGTAACAGGAATTGCCGCCACATTATGGGGTTACAACCCTAATTTGAGTGCATCGGATTTAAAAACGATTATGATTTTTTCTGCAGAAACGTTATTGGATCAGCGAAATCCAGTCACCGGTTATGGCTTATTGTCACCGGAAAAAGCCTTTCGTCATTTAAACACATCCCCCCTACCACCCGTATTTATGCCAACGGTACCTGTGTCATCAGATTCGGCCACGCCGTGGTGGATATCGGTATTGTTGTTTCCGGTTACGGTAGTAAGCGGGTTGTTAGGTTGGTTGTTTTAGCTGCTTGAAAGTAGTGGGTAAATTGTGGCCACATGATTACCCCCCCACCCCACCCAAAGGGGAGGGAGTAAAAGAATGATTCTGGGGGCCGCAGGTTCCCAAAAGCTAAGTCTTAACCCGATCCTGTACTGCCTTCATAGCCACTTGCAATCGATGCGCCAACTCTCGCAATTCATCCAGCGTGGCCACCACCGGCGGCGCCACAAACACATGCGACCATCGGGTTAACGGATACACCCCCGCTTCAAATAAGGCATTCTTGATGTGCCCGTCCCATTCGTTGGCCCCATTCCTCGGAATGAGGGGATATTTCGTCTTTGGATCGACCACATCAAACGCCCCCAAAAAGCCACGGGTTCGAATATTAGTGACCACCTCAATCCCCCCAACGCACGTTGCAATTCCAACCCCCACCACCCCTCTAATTCCTTCGCCCGATGAATAACCGGCGATAACCCCCGAATCGATGCCACCGCAGCCGCACACCCCAGTGGATGGGCCGAATACGTCATGCCCACCAGTAATGGCTCCCGCTGATACCGTGGTAATACCAATGACTCCCTCATTAAAACCGCCCCCATCGGAACCGCCCCATTCGTTAAACCTTTGGCCACCACCACCATATCCGGTACCACCCCGTATCGCGACACCGCAAACCAATCCCCACACCGCCCAAATCCACTCATAACCTCATCCGCTATTAAACAAATGCCATACCGATCTGCCAACGCCCTCACCGCCACCCAATAACCATCTGGATACTGAATACACCCCGACGTTCCCGACTCCCCCTCTAGCAAAATAGCCGCAATGCGGTTCGCCCCCACGTCTTCTATCACCCCCTCTAAGTGGGTTAAACACTCCCGCTGACAACTGGCTGGCTCTTGGCCCCACATACAACTGGCACAATTGGCGGTTTCAATGGACGCAAATCCGGGTGCCTCTAAACCCATCAATCCTACCTTTCGGGCATCCCCTGATGCGGTTAGGGCCGCCCATGTTGCCCCATGATAGGATTGATTTTTGGTTAATACAATCGAACGACCCGTGGCCATTCGGGCTACTTTAATGGCATTTTCAATCGCATCCGCTCCCCCCGTGGTTAGCAAAATTGGACCAAACCCAGAAGGCAATAACGGGGTCATGGCCTCAATGAATACATCTCGCCATGGGCTATCTACACCCGGAACCAAATGACCCGCTGTTTCCACCGCATCTTGTAACATCCCCACCACCATGGGATGGGCATGCCCCAAGTTGGCAACCATTAACTGTGATGCTGAATCCCACAAAGGCGGGCCACCATCGGGGGTTACCCACACGCCCTTTGCGTGTGTAATCCGAAAGGATGGGGTCAATTGGGTTCGCCATGGGGTCACTAAAAACGGTGATGCCATCTAAAATAGCTCCGATGATGTCACAACCGGCGCCCCACCCCATCGAATGGATACCACATGCTGATGCGGTAAATCCGTTGCTTTTTGTACCGCATAGTCAACCATCACCGGCCCCCATAACACCCCCATGCCTGCCGTCCACGCGCTGGCATTCACGCCCCCCCGTATCCACCAATCACTGGCCAATTGCCATTCTAGTCCCGTTGATATCTTCCATGTGTGTTCAGGTGTTGACTCGCCATCCAATACCCAGACCCATTCTTGGTTGTCTGCCACCCAAGCCACCCCCACCTGTCCCGTACTGGGGCCTACGGGTTGGGACTGAATCCATTTGCTAATGACCGCCCCCCATTGAAAGTGGGTCGATACATGCGCCACCACACCAAAATCTGTGGACCACCCACCATTGTGCCATTGCTGAGCACGAATCCCCCAATCCAACCATCGTGACCCCCTCCGACCATACGCCCATATCACGGATTGATAGGGAAGGGCACCCACCGATGAATTGGCATAACCCAAACTTCCCAACCGCACCACTGTTCGATTCCCTCCCTCAAAATCGGGGGTTAACGAATGGGTGGCCCATTCTGTGGTGGTAACCGGATGAGCCAATCCAGCCGGATTATTGACCACTGCACCTATGGCATCCGGATGGGCCACCCCTGCGCCCCCCATTCCCACCGACCGAATGGACCGCAACAAAACCCCCATTGACGCAACCAGCCCCTGTGACAGTACCAGGAGTCCCAACATCAGCAAAATGGAGACCCATTTGCACTTATACTTCAGGGTAAACATACGATATGGCTGCACTGGTTTGCATCCACTTACCTTGTTGTAGCCAACCCAAAAAATGGGTCAGTCGCATCACCCCATCGCACCGTTCATCGGATGGGGCCACTAGCTCCGAATGCCGATTGGCCGCCTCCATTTCCCATACCACCCTTGTTGTGGGGGTAAGGGTTTGTCGTCGTTTGACCCAATTGGTTGGGGACATGGGGATTGGATCAATGAGTCGTTCAACCCGATTGGAATAAATCCGCAATACCCCCACCACCACCTCATCACGTCGCCCCTGACTTAGGACCCATACAACCCCTGGGCCTTGCCCAACGCCCATGGCAACATCTGTGGGTACCCACTGAATCTCGATGCCATGAACCAATTGAATCCCCATTACTGCGGTTGCACTCATTCGAATAGGGGTTAATGCCCCCGGACCTGCCACCATCATTACCCCTGTTAAGTGCTCAATGGATTGACCAACCCGTGCCAATGTTGCTTGCCATTGGGCCACCAGAGACGCCGATGAATCAGTTTCATCCCGAGATGGAATGGCATCCCATCGTTGTTGGGGGATACGATCCACCAGCGCGTGTTGGGGGGTATACACCCCAACCGCCATGTCATGACGATTGGTAGGATCAATTAATAAGATTGTCATTGCCCCATTGCCCATTGTAGGGCCTGTAAACCAGCCACCCCATCCACATAAGGGGTTTTTCGATCCCGAATACACTCCATAAAATGCGTGAGTTGGGCCGTTAGTGGCGGTATGATGTCTTTGGATAATAGGTGGGGCGTCCCCACATGAGGCGTAAATTGTAACTGTTGGGTCTGATAATCCAATTCGACCAGCCCTTGCGTGGTAATCATTTGCAAACGTCGTGCACGAATGGGGCTATTCCAACTCACGGTAATGGTACACAATGCATGGGGGAATTGAAGGCTGATGATACCCGAATCCACATGCCCATCCTGACTCGCCTGGGTCATGGTATGTCGGGAAATAGGATCTGTTTGCATAATGGCACGTACCACTTCAATATCGTGTACCGCTAAATCAATCATGACAGAGGCATCGGTAATTTGGGGGGGACGGGGACTCATGCGATGGGTTTGAATCAATAAGGCTTCCCCCCATTCATTGGCATGGTAGGTCTGTAACAGGGTCAATACCGCCTGATTAAATCGCTCAATATGGCCCACTTGTAAAATGCGTTGCCTCTGTGATGCCAGTTGAATTAAATGAGTGGCTTGCTCTAGGGTGCTCGCAATGGGTTTTTCAATGAATACATCCAACCCCTGTTCAAGGGCTTGAACCCCCAATTCATGGTGCAGAGACGTCGGAGCCGTGATACACACCGCATCGGGGATGATCTGGGAAAAGAGGGCTGAAAGGGATGGCCACACAGGGATCGATTCTGGCACAAGCGAACGAGGGGATGGGTCTACCACCCCAACCAATTGCACCCCATCCAATTGCAGAAGGGTATTGATGTGATGACGTCCCATATTACCCGCACCAACCACTGCGATTTTAATCATAAATACCCTCCATAATACATACCCCCCTTTCAGCTATCTGCCTGAGAACAGGCGTTGGGGGACCAATTACAGCCCCCCCCCTAAGGATACCGTCGGTTACCATGCCATTTTCCATTCACCTGCTGGTACACAAATCGATCGTGCAAACGATAGTCACCTTCCTGCCAAAATTCAACTTGAATGGGCAGCAATCGAAACCCACCCCAATGAGGCGGTCGGGGAACCTCTCCCTGAAATGATTGGTCCCATTCGTCCACCGCTTTCATTAACGTCTCCCGATTGTCCAAAACCTGACTTTGTTGACTAGCCCATGCCCCCAGCTGACTGATGCGGGGGCGGCTGGCAAAGTACTCATCCGATTCGGCCATGGTAACCACCTCGATATCACCCGTTACCCGAATTTGGCGACCCAATACTTCCCAATAAAAAGTTAAGCCTGCTTTGGGATGATGCTGAAGGGATTGGGCTTTATGGGACCGGTGATTGGTGAAAAAAACCAAGCCAGTGGGGGTCACCGAGCGCACCAACACCAACCGACCCTCGGGATACCCAGTGGGTGATAGGGTAGACAAACAAGCGGCATCAGGATAGTGAATAGCAGGATGTTGAGTGGCGTCTTGGATCCATGCTTGAATCCCTGCCATCACATCCCAATTGATTGGTAACTCTAAACCCATCCAAGCCTCCTATTGATTCCCCATTTCTAAACATCGCCATACTATACCATAAGTTAAGGGGGAATATAGGGTCAGAATCCGCCCCCATTTTATACCGATACAAATTGACATCACCCCCCCAACTATGGAGGATGTTTAAACCAAGCAAATGATGGGTAATGTATCGAATGTTGGGTATAAGGGAGGGGTAGATTATGGATAAAGGACAACTATTCGAAGAAGGGGTCATGGTGTTGGAAGGTTACTTTTTCTTTAAACTTGATTTAATTAAATCGAACCACAAAATGGTTGAGGATGCCCTTCATCACTTATTTGAAACCGTTAGCTTAAATTAACGACCTAATTTATACATATGCTTGCCACGTATGTTGAAAGGGCACCCATTTCATCGTCTTGGTACGGATAAAGAAGTCATCTGCTTCTCGCTTGAATTCCAATACCCCATCCATAATATAGGTGACATTGTTGAGTACTTGATCAGAGACCGTTCCTTCTTCAATAACGAACAACGTGGTAACCCCACCAAATGCCAATGAATTGCGGGCAATTTGGGTTAAAAACCGTTGTACCACCGGTAATTCAAAATGAATCAATAAGCTGGAAATGGAATCAACCACCCGTCGCCCACCCGCTTTTTGGTGGATGGTATGGCCAATATCCGCACTGGCATCGGCTATCAACCCCGACAATTGGCCCAATTCTAACGATCCTGTAACTGCATAACGCTCCTCATCTTGATGAGAAAACCCCGCCCATGAATACGCATCAACCAACCGCATATGATTGGATTCTTCATATGCCCACACATCGCGAGGCAACCGTCGACTCAAACTATCTCGAATTTGCTTGGGATTATCATCCAAGGCCAACCACACGCATGACTCCGATTGCATCAGCCCCTTGGCAATAAACCGCCGGCAAAACTCCGATTTGCCAACCCCCAATGGTCCCACCAATAAAATATTGGATGCAACCGGCAATCCGCCATTTAACGATGCATCCAACTCCGCCACCCCTGTATCGTGGGTGGGTAGGGGGGAAGATTCACTGGTTAGGGTTGCATCTCGGCTAGCTCGTCGTTGCAATAACGCCTTGGCCCTCGCCTTTAATTCTTCAACATTAAATGGCTTGGTAACAAAGTCATCCGCTCCGCCTTCAAATCCCGTAATTTTGTTATATTCATCCCCCAAAGCCGAAATAATCATAATGGGTGTATCGGCCAAGGCCGGATCTTTGCGAATGTCTCGACAAACCTCAAATCCTGTTTTAAAGGGCATCATAATATCGGTAATAATTAAATCTGGATGATGCTCTTTCGCCATTTCAATGGCCATATTGCCATCGGTGGCCGTTAATACATCCATATTCATTTCTTCAAACAACATGGCGGTTAACATTAAAATATGCAATTCATCATCAGCCACTAAAATTTTGGTCATACCGCTTGCCTTAATACAATGCCTCGCCCGCTCATAATTTCAAAAACCCATTCCGACAAATCGGTTTTAGATCCCCTCATTTTTTTGATCCGGAGCGTTCGGGCATATTTTGAACCCATTTTTTCTAGCTTCAACACAATAATCCCAGACGCTGCAAACTCTTCAATTCCATGATAGCTGACCTGGTGACTCCCCACAGGGGCATACGACGTTAACAAGGTGGTACACTCGGTATCACTTTCAATCCCATAAATTAAAGATCGAATGTAATCACCAATTTCGGCTTGATCGGCATTTATTAATCGAAGTGGGGCCACCGGATCAATTACCAATCGATGAATAGACTGCTCACGGGTATATCCCAACACTAATTTTATAATATCTCCCAACGATACCGATGAATCAGATTGACTATAAAATTGCTTGGTTAAATCCAAAATTTTAAATTGACCACTGGCTAAATACGGCTCAAAATCCCAGCCCAATGAAACCGCATCACTCAAAATGTGGGTGGCTCGTTCGTCAATTGATAAATATACGGCTTTTTCACCCTGTCGCAACCCTTCCAATAAAAACTGAAGGGTAAAAATGGTTTTGCCCACTCCCGGTTCGCCCGCCACTAGGGTGGCACGGCCTTTGGGAAGCCCCCCGCCCAAAAGCTGATCGACCCCTTCAATTCCACATGAAATGGTATGCATATGGGCATTTAATCACAACCCATCCAAATAACTCAATCTAAATGGTAACCAGCATCGTCCCATTTAGGTTCAATCCACACCAGCATCCAGCCCAATAAATGGTTTTCGTTCACCGATTAACCTGCTACACTGTTCCCCATGATACAAACATGGGATTTGGCCTATTTTCGATGGTTTGCCCAAGTCTTACAGACGCCCCTTGTTACCTATTCCAAATGGGTAAAGTTAGGGATTATCCTTACCGTATCGATGATGGCATCGGGGTGTCAGCGACCCTCTCCATCAGTCCAACTGGTTCCAAAAGACGTTCCATTTACCCCTCAATCATCAACAGCCAAGTGGACCTACCGTGTCCCTCCCAATTGGGTCAATAAGCCCAGTGGTTCATTTCGATTGGCTAGCTTTGATATTCCGGTGGGGGCCGAGCGGGTTGATTGTTCAGTATCCACCTTGTCCGGCGCAGGGGGGGGGATGTTGGAAAATATCAATCGTTGGCGGGGGCAATTGGGATTATCCCCCTTGGCAACATTACCCAGCCTATTGGTTATCTCCATTTCAGGGGAATCGTATCAGGTCATCCGCATGAGTGCAGCTACCCAAAATGCGTCGCAAATCCAAGGTATGGTGGTGTTAAGTCGCTTGGTGGGGGATCACACGTGGTTTTTTAAATTAACCGGACCCGTCCGATCCTTACCCCAAGCCGAGACTGAATTGCGGCAATTCATCCAAGGGGTATCATTTCAATGATGGGCCAACGATGGCTTCAACTGATTGTTCGCTTTTTTTCGTCATTACAATTAACGGTTGTGTTGCTAATCAGCTTGGGTGTTGTGGTGTTTTTTATGACCATGTACCAAGTTGAAACGGGTATTTATGTAGCCAACCAGCGATATTTTGGTGAGTGGCTGATTTGGTGGGAATCCCCGATTGGGCGTCTTCCGGTGTTTGTTGGGGGCGGTGTATTGGGTGGGTTGTTGGTAATTAATTTAATGGTGGCCCATTTTACCCGATTCAAGTGGACCCGCAAAAAAATTGGGCTGTGGTTAACCCATATTGGCCTATTGATTTTATTAATTGGATCGGGGATAACAGCCATTCTATCCATTGAAAGCCAGATGATGATTCAAGAAGGTCAAACCATTTCTTATTCCGAACATCTTCGCACCATGGAATTGGGAGTTGAAACCGATCATAGCCCAACCATGAATCGGTTGGTTTCATTTCCCAATGCACGATTGGTGCAAGGCTCTACCCTGACCCAGTCCAGTCTCCCGTTTTCTATTCAATTATATCGGGTGTATCCCAATTCTCGGATTGAACTAAATGCTGCGGTTGGCGAATCACTTCCAAAAGCCACACAGGGGTTGGGTAAGCCCATGACGGTGTTTCCTATGCCGGTGATTTTAAGGGATGATTATCGAAATCAGATGGCCATTATGGCAGATGTGTATCACCGCGGCCGCATGATGGGGCGATGGCTGTTGTCGAATGGCTTAGATGCGCCTCAATCCGTTACCGTCAACGGGGTATCGTATCGACTCTTTTTGAGAGCCAAACGAGAATATCACCCCTATCAAGTCCGGCTGGATCGGTTTACCCAAGAGTATTATCCCGACACAACCATTCCCAAGCATTTTGCATCGGCTGTGACGGTGACGGATGAGTCGGGGCAGTCTCATCCGGCCACCATTTATATGAATCATCCTCTGCGATTTGGGGGTAACACCCATTACCAAGCCTCGTTTGGGCAAGATGGTACGTCCACGGTATTACAAGTGGTATCCAATCCAGGATGGTGGGTTCCTTATGTATCTACCCTTATCATGACGGTGGGATTATTCATCCATTTTGGGATGTCCTTGATACAAGCCAGAAAGGGCCGAGGATGATGAGATGGTGGAGCATGGGTGTATTGGGCTTGGCACTTCTCTATGTTGGAGTGGGGTTTTTGCCCCCGTCCACCCATCGGGAGTGGCATGAATTGGGATCCTTGCCGGTGTTACATTTGGGGCGGGTCAAGCCCATCGATTCGGTTGCCCGTTCAACCTTATTGGGCTTTAAAGGCAATCAATCGTTAAAAGGGTCGGATACCCATACCCCAACTGAATGGCTATTTAAGGTGATGTCAGTTGGAACCGATGATATGAATTTGTTTATGGTGCGACAAAGTGAGGTCTTAAACGCCCTCAATCAGAATCCAGAATCAAAACCTGCCTTATCTTTTAAAACATTATTACCTCATTTAACCATGATTGATGAATCGGCCCAACATGCCCAATCCAAACCAGCCGCGATGCGCTCATTGGCAGATCGTGAGTGGTTGAGATTGCGACAAAATGTGGTGGTGTACACGCAATTAAAAAACACCTTAAAACCGGAGGGGGTTCCCTCATTTTCATTGTATACCCAACGATATATCCGTTTATTACCCCCTTTTCGCACGCTGGTGGCGAGTCATATGGCAGGGCAATCGACGCTAAGTCCTGAAATGGCAGAATTGTTATTGTATTTTAAGCAATTTCAGCACATTGCGGAAGCCAGTGCATTTCGGGTTGCGCCGCCCGACAAGCCAAACGGGGTTTGGAAAACCTTGGGGGATGCCTATTTGATTTTGCTCAAAGAGGAACAAACCCATCCGTTGGCACCGGTTGTATCAACGGTGATGGAATCGATTGAAGCCGATGATCAACCGACCTTGACCCAATCGATTGCCTCTTGGAACGCGATTGTAACAGACTTGATTCCATCTGGTACGTGGCATGCCAAGCTTGAATATACCATTAATCGGGCCGATGTGATGATCAAAATCACGGTTTTGTACGGCATAGTGGTTGCGATGTGTTTAATGGGGTGGCTAATGAATCGACCCACATGGTGGCAAGTGGCCCAACGGTTGGGATGGTTGACATGGGTGATTCACAGCTTGGCAATTGGGGTTCGAATGTGGTTGGTAGGTAGACCGCCTGTCACCAATTTATATACGTCTGCCGTTTTTGTTGGATGGGTGGCCATTGTATTGGGATTATATATTGAACGGAGATTCCGACTGGGCTTGGGCACAATGGTATCTGGAATTATTGGGGTTATTACGCTGATTATTGCGCATCATTTATCATTGCAGGGGGATACCATGGAAATGATGCAAGCCGTATTGGATTCAAACTTTTGGTTATCAACCCATGTTATTACCATTTGTATGGGGTATGGGGCGGTCTTTTTAGCGGGTGCATTGGCTAATATTGGGGTAATCCGTTTGGTGACGGGTTCATTTTCGGGGGAACAACGGGCGTCGTTAAGTCGTATGATATATGGGGTTTTGGCAGCGGGGTTGGTATTAAGTTTTATCGGTACGGTACTGGGTGGCATTTGGGCCGACCAATCGTGGGGCCGATTTTGGGGGTGGGATCCCAAAGAAAACGGGGCATTTATTATTTGTGTATGGGTAGCGGCCATATTGCATGCCCGATGGGGTGGAATGATTAAAGATCGGGGTTTATGGGTTATGTCGATTTTTGGGAATATTGTAACGGCATTTAGTTGGTTTGGGGTGAATATGTTAGGGGTGGGATTGCATAGTTATGGCTTTATGGATCAGGCATTTTTTTGGTTGATGGTGTTTAATGCGTCACAACTGGTTATGATGTGGTTGGCGTTTTGGCCAAAGGCCTTTTCAAAATGAAGTTACCAGACCATATAACGGAATCGGACTGGTCCATTGCATTATCCGAATTATGTGCATGGCTGCGCTTTCCATCAGTCAGTACAGACCCTGAGTATTCCCCCCATGTTCATGCATGCGCCCAATTTACGGCCAATCTAATGACCCAATATGGCCTAACAACAACGGTTATTGAAACCAAGGGATACCCCGTCATCTTGGGTGAATGGATGGGTCATCCTGGGGCCCCTACCTTGTTGATCTATGGTCATTATGATGTGCAGCCTCCCGATCCAGTATCATTGTGGGTAACCGATCCATTTGAGCCATTGATTAAAGATGGCCAGTTAATTGCCCGTGGGGCGTCGGATAATAAAGGTCAAATTTTTTGTCATTTAAAAGCGATTGATTGGTTGTTACGCACCACGGGAACCCTGCCGGTCAATGTCAAAGTTATGATTGAGGGTGAAGAAGAAGTGGGGAGTTTTCATTTGCCAGAGGTATTAAGAACGCATGCCCATCAGCTGGCAGCGGATGTGGCCTTGGTATCAGATACCCCCATGTTGGCCGATAATCAACCCTCGTTATGTACCAGTTTGCGGGGATTGGTGTATATGGAGATGACGATAACCACGCTGGCTGGGGATTTACATTCGGGACAACATGGTGGGGCGGTACCCAATGCGATTGGGTGTTTGGTATCGTTATTAAATCGGGTCAAAGATGAATCGGGACGCATTCAAATTCCTCATTTTTATGAGGGGGTGCCAGATATTTCATCTGACCGTGCGGCCCAAATTCGGTCATTGGGGTTTGATACGGGTCAATACCAGTCAGCGATTGGGGCAAGTGGCTTGGTGGGCGAGGAGGGATTTCATCCCTATGAGCAGCGGTGGTATCGACCAACGTTTGATATTAACGGAATTTGGGGTGGATATACTTTAGAGGGTGAAAAGACGGTGATTCCCGCACAAGCTCATGCAAAAGTCAGTATGCGATTAGTCGGCCATCAAGATCCGTTGAAGGTGATTGATCGATTTAATGAGTATATACAAGCCCAATGCCCGACGTATGCCAGCATCACAACGCGGGTGTGTTCATATGCGTATCCGGCCCAAGTGGATGATGGGCATCCGGCGGTGTTGGCAGCGATGCAGGGGCTTCGGGAATCATTTGGGGTAGAGCCGGTGTTTCAGGGTGAGGGGGGGACGATTCCAATCGTGGCGGACTTTAAGCGACAATTGGGTTTAGAAACGATATTAATGGGTTTAAATTTACCTGAAGATCGGATTCATGCTCCGAATGAGCAAATGAGTTTAGCCAATATACAGCGGGGGATCATGGCGTCGATGGGGATGATGACAGCATATGGAAAATGCTGGAGCCCGTCGCTTCCAAGCCCCCCTTAACTTAAGGGCAAAGCCCTTAAAATCCCAAATCAGCCATTGGGGTGCTAGGGACCTTTGGCCCTTGGACTCAGCAAACCAATATGGCGAAGTAAGCCAATGGGACTTATTAAAGGCGGAGCCCTTCAGGGTGTTGTTGGCACGACGTGCCCAGCACATTTAGTAAAAAGCCCTTATTATGTGGGATCCAAGGGGGCACCACCCCCGGCTATTTTTCGACTCGATTGGGTGGGCGGCATCCCATCTCCATCCAATCCATCGGGGCACCGAATACTCAAGCGACACCCATTCCATACTAATCGATATTGGCAACATCGCAATCCAAACCCACCACTTGCCACCCCCCCATACCAATCATCTCCAATAATTGGCCCCAATAAGAGTGTGGCATGATACCTAATTTGGTGCCGTCGCCCCGTAATCGGAACCGCCGCATAAATCGCGACCCCCTGCTGAATGGATCTTAAAAAAAACCACGTTTCAGCCCATCGCCCCGCCTCACTACTGACCGCGCGCCTCACAAAATCGATCTTTCCTCGAATACGCTTAAATCGAGGGGGCGTTTTTCCCTCACACGCAATTCGAACCTCATATAATTTGCGAATTTGATGATCCCTCATTAATGCAAATAAGGCTTTTTCCGCATCGGGGGTTTCACCAAACAATACCAACCCACTCACCAACAAATCCAACCGGGTAATCGCCGTAGGTTTAAACCCACCCTTGGCTTGATTTAAATAATTTCCCACCGCATGGGTTAAATTATACCGATGACACGCACGATCCGGCACGGTCGATAACCCCGAAGGCTTAAACACCACTAGCAAACCGTCTTGCTGGTAACACACCGATTCTGATGTCACCTGATAGTGCCAGCCCTGCGTCGGAGACTGGTATACCACCAAGGTACTTTTGGGCGGTATGATTGCATTGGCCTGACATTGCCTTTGCTGATTCAGCCATACCCCCCCCGACTCAATAAGGTCATCAACTGAAACACCACCCCGTTTATAATATCTTTTCAACACATCCCGCAAGGTCCCCCCCAATGTTGTTGTAACCCAAATACGCTTCGCATTACCAAATAATGATGTCATATTAAATTGCCCTATTTACAACTATTTTTTTCGATGATATTCTATCTTTCGTATTCACAAATATCTATATTAAATTTACACTTTCTTATGTTATAGTGTCGTTAACAAATAAGGAAGCTCTCGGAGATCCCCCCCCTATCTGAGAGCTTCCTTATTTGTTTTTTGGTTGATCCTTGGTGTAATGGCAATTAATACATCCGTTGTTACCGTATTCATGCGCTGAGATTTCATTAAATCCCCCACAATAGGCAAGTCCGATATCCAAGGAATGCCACCCTGATTTCCTTGGGTTTGCTGGTCTAAAAATCCGGCAATCACCAACGAAAAGCCAAGGGGAACCACAACTTCATTCTGAATCATGCGGCTACTTACCACTGGGTATAATTCACCCGATAATTCCCGAAACAGTTTAATATGATTTAATTGAACCAATGTATCTAACCCAACCCCACCCTCTCCTAACCATGGCGTCACCTCTATTTCAACCCCCGTTTCTGCATGGCCCACTTGGGTGGTAGCGGTTGTATTGGTAACCACTGTGGTTAAATAGGGAACCCTATCCCCCATTTTAAATCGAGCCTTTCGATTTTCGATGGTTGTTAAACGTGGTTGAGACCACACTTTGGTGGTCGCCTGTGTACGAACAAATGATAATAATCCCTGTAATTCTTGGGTTGGAATAACGGATAATGGATTTAAATTTGGTTTGAATACAATCGGATCCGATAATTGCAAAATCCAAGCCTGACGAATATCGGTATATGAGCCCGCGACCTCGATAATACTGACCTCAATATCAATTTGAGGGCGTTCTGTATCCAATTTCTTCATTAACCGCCATGCCAACGAATAGTCGGGGTCCTCACCCGACAAGGCCAACGAACGGGATCGAACTTCAATTCCTACCAATACGTTGGGAAATAATTCCTGTATCAATGACTTCATTTCAGTTGGCGTTGAAAATCGGGGTCGATAAATCCCTAGTTTGGTTGCTACAGGGGCTGGCGGATTGGGTTCCTCACTAGATGGTGGCGGGGTACTCAATTCAGTACGAATGGCTTTCAGTCGGTTGATATCAAATGGATTACACCAGCCCAACAGGGGGTATATCATTAAAAAGAAGATCATCCACTGACTCCGGCGCATTATGGCTTCATCCGAATGGTGGTGTGATAACCCGATTCAGTGGCTTGTGTTTCCAGCGATGCAATCCCAGATTGATTTTGTGCCACCCATTTCCAAATGGCCCATGGTGAGTCTGTTTCATTAACCCATACGCCTTGATCCGTAAACCGCCCATCGGGAAAGGCTGTTTTTAATTGCGACTGAACAGGATACGCCCTTATGCGATAACGCCCCCAGATAATAGCCGAACCCGCCATCCCCATCATGACCAATACCCCCGCCCCCCATAGAATGGCCTCCCGTTTTAAATCATAGGGGTTGTTGTTCATGAACCAGTCCCCCCTGCCACGATTGGTTTAACTCAACCCATTCCGTTTGCTCATCGAACGAGGGTCGTTGCACGCCGATTGGCAAAATAATGGAAGCTATTTGATGCCCCTGATTGGCGGACATGGATACCATCACCCCCCCCAATGCATCAACTTCAGATACCACCCCCATCATCCAATTCAATGACATCCCCTGAACCACGGGATGACGTATCGGAGACGATCGTAACTGCCAGCCCCAAGCCACCACCACAACCAACATTCCCACCCACCAAATACCCCACCGAAGTTGACGTAAGCGGTGCCACGGGTACTGCCCATCAATGAACCAAGCCGTTACCCTCACGTTGGACTGGCGAATCCAATCCAACAATGGATATAACCGAACAGGATCCACCCGCCAACTACCCAACCAAGCCATCCCCCATAGAAAATGGGGCGATTCCATCATGTTGGATTCACAATTCATTATCACTCGTTGACCCTGCAATTGGGCTTCCAACTCCCCCCTCCTAGTAGGATCCACCCAGAATTCTCCCCATCCACAAGAAAACCCCAATTCCAAACAAATAATATGTGATTCATTAATGGTAACAATCATTCGTCACTATTTTACAAAATAAAAAATAATATGACAAGACTTATATTTTAAAAATTATTTTTTATGACATTGTCGGGCATCCCAGTCCTTATTTTAGTTGAATGGGTCCCCCTTCTAAGCTAATTCTCCCCCACTGCCCGCTTTGAAAAGCCCCTATTAAGGCCCGACACGACCGTTCCCAATCCAAGACTCCACCACGCAATAAAAATCCTCGTTTATGGGCATATTCCGATACAATTTCCGATACCTCGCCGTTCGCTTGAATCCCCAACCCGTTTTTTAAGGCATCCGGATAATGTTGTTTAACATAATCAAGCAACCAAACCGTCATTTGCTCAAAATCAAGTAAATCTGGCTTAATGGCACCTGCAATGGCCAATTTAATCCCCACATCAGGCGGATCCAATTTGGGCCACAAAACCCCCGGACTATCCACCATCATTAATTGATCTGTGACCTTAATCCACATCAATCCCCGTGTGACACCGGGTAAGTTGGCCACTTTGGCCACTGAACGGCCTTTAAATTGGTTAATTAATTGCGATTTCCCCACATTCGGTATCCCCACCACCAATGCATGGGGGGCCAATTGGTGACGTTTGGCAAGTCGCTGAATGGCTGTTTGACAGGCCAACACAACCCGCTTTCGAGCCCCTTTCTCGGTGGCCACACATGAAATGGGTATCATTTGGGGAGGGATGGACTGCTGAAAATGGGTTAACGCCACTGGGTCTGCCAAATCATATTTATTCAATACCAACACATGCTGTTTGCCCCTCACCCACTCTTGAACCAGCGGATTGGCGGAGGCATACGGGATACGGGCATCTCGAACTTCAATCACAATATCAATGTGCTTTAAAATAGCCGCTACTTCCCGATTGGCCTTGGTCATATGCCCCGGAAACCATTGAATCATGACCAAATCCAAGGCTTGCTTTTAACAGATTTTGTGGGTGATGAGGGGGATTGGGTGGGTGAAATCCACTGCTGGGCCGGACAATGTAAGGCACGTTCTAAACCCATCTGAATCGACTTAGGGCCCTCGCGTTGAATGGTGGCTAAGGGGTCTGAATCCAAAAATCGGCTCCAAAAGACCAAGCGCGCCGAAAACCCATCAAAGCGTTGTTTCACTTGTAATCGATACCGTTGCATCAATTTGGTTAAAATCGTGGCTTCTGGTCCCAACCACTCCAATAATTGTCGCTTGAGTCGTTTGGCCAATAATGGGCTCACCCCCGAGGTGGAAATGGCAATGGTTAATGGGCCCCGTCGCACCAATGCCGGAATAATAAAGTGACAATACGCCGGATCATCCACGGTATTGCATAAAATACGTTTGCGACGACAAATTGCCGATACGCGCTGGTTTAATGCCGATTCGCCGGTTGCCGCAAAAATCAAGGCATATCGGGTGGATAAATCCCATCGTCGAAATGGGCGTTCAATGAGGGTAACCCGTCGGTTAAAACGTCGAATGGATGGTAAAATATCCGGTGATATCACCGTAATTTTAGCACCCGCTTTTAACAAATTCTCAATTTTTTCTAATGCAATCGCACCCCCGCCAATCACCAACACCGGTCGATGGCGAATATCTAAAAAAATGGGGTAATACCGCATCTAAGCCAACCAATTGGCAATCGTCTGAGCCGTTGGATCCTCGGTCACCAGCTGATCATACGGTGATAGGGCGTCTGCAATAACCCCCACATACTCCGGACGGGTTACCACCATTACCACTAAGCCAGCGGTTAACAACGCATTGGCCACAGTCACCACCGACGGCAAGGCAAACGGAGACAACCCTTCCAATCGCATTGGGAACAGTCCCAATTCAAATAATTCCTGCTCAAGGTGATGCCCCACCCCACCCGATCCGGTCACCAATACCACGCCGGCCCGATGCCCCAAGCGGGTATGTCTTAATCCGGGGTCAATCGCCGACTGAACATCCATTTCCAGTTCAATGGGTGGTAAATGGGGATGATCATCTTTGGCGATAAACAACCCTCCACCGGCAATATCATACTCATCAACAATCACAAAACGACTCATAATGGGGTGATCGGCCACCAAATCAACCGCAATGGGCTTCAACGTCTCGATGACAATTTCACCCACCTCATGGCGGGCCACCTCATTGACGGAATCGGTACTGGTTAACTCAGCTGAATTTAACACGCTTTTAACATGGGTTACCACCATGGGGACCTTGCATGTTCCTGTTTTTAATTTGTAACGACGGCCCACCCGCAACGGTTGTTTGCCAAGCCAAAATACATTGGCTCTAAAACACGATCCAACAGCAGGTTCAACCTCCCCAATCCGACTAATCACATCCCCCGGTTTAATAAATAATTGGGTGTTTAACGTAAACCCCGTTGCACGATCGGGACCAACCGTGGTGCTGCTGGGCACATTAAATCCTTCAATGCGATGAATCGTTGATTTTTTCTTGGATGGGTACACCACAATCTCATCACCCTGATGTAATTCACCCGATACCATGGTGCCCGCAATAATACGACGATCATCTTGATGTTGGGTAAATTTATAAACATCCTGAACCGGAAACCGAACCGGTAAATGAGACAACGGCTTTTCCTTATGAAACGCATCCATCACGGATAAAACATCCATCCCCTTGTACCAAGGCATGGCATCGGAAGGCCCAATTAAATGGTCTCCCTGTCGGGCGGAAATGGGTACCCAAGCCGCAGGCTTGACCCCGATTGATTGTAAAAACTGGGCATATTCCAATTTAATGGCTTCAAAAACCGATTGATCATAACCCACCAAATCCATTTTATTAATTAATACCGCCACTTGCTTAATTCCCAATAAAGACAACATCAGGCCATGTCGCTTTGAATTTTCTTTAATTCCCTCTTGAGCCGAAATCAACAAAATGGCTGCTTCAGCACGAGCCGCACCCGATATCATGTTTTTTAAAAATTCAATATGGCCAGGCGCATCAATAATAATATAATGACGCTTGGAAGATTTAAAAAAACAACGGGCCGAATCGATGGTAACCCCTTGGGCTTGTTCTTCCTTTAAAGCATCCAATAAAAACGCATATTCAAATGGCCGAGAATGGGTGGCACACCACGCTTGAACCGACTCCAGTTTACCGTCTGGCAACGCCCCACTATCCGCCAACAACCGCCCCGTAAACGTGCTTTTACCATGATCAACATGCCCCACAATTACCACATTCATTCGTTCTACCATGGGGTTACATATACCCCTCACGTCGCAGGGTTTCCAATCCCCCATCTTCTTTGTCTTGGGCCCGACCCGATCGCTCGGCGATGGTTGAGAACTTACCACTTCTTAGCTCGGTCACAATGTCATCCACCGTCATGGCGCTTGATTCTACCGATTGGGTGCATGGGTAACACCCCAATGAACGATACCGTTGTGAGGTTCCGGGCTTGGCAAAATACAAATCAATAATGGGGATGGACTCTCGTTGAATGTATTCCCAAATATTGAGTTCGGTCCAATCGAGTAGGGGATGAATTCGGACATGGGTACCGGGTTTAAAATCAGTTTTGTACTGATTCCAAAACTCAGGTGGCTGATCGGCAATATCCCAATCGTGATGTTGACCACGGGGAGAAAAAGTGCGTTCTTTTGATCGAGACCCTTCTTCATCGGCCCTAGCCCCCACAATCACCCCCGTAAATGGGGTGGGATTGGGATCGGGAATCAAGGTTTGGGTGGTGTGATCGAGGATCCAACGGGGCCAAGAGGCATCCAACGTACCATTTAACGCATTGGTTTTAAGGGCTTTGCAACAAGATATTCGATCTGTAGCCCCATCCGGAAAGGTCTGTTTGGTGGCCAACGCCTCCTGATTTTGACCCACCACCAATTGCAACCCCCATTCCAGCGCCATTTGATTACGATATGCAATCATAGCGGGTATTTTATAAGCTGTATCAATATGAACCAACGGAAATGGCACATGCCCAAAAAAAGCTTTTCGTGCCAACCACAACAATACCGTACTATCTTTACCAATCGACCATAACATCGCCAGTTGTTTAAACTCGCGATAGGCCTCACGAAATACGGCCACGCTCTGTGATTCCAAACGGTCTAGTTGATCCATAGGTTTAGTATATATCATAGTTCTTGAAGATATAAAAGAGGCCATCAAGGAATGATTTCGGTGTCACAGATTGGCTGGATAAACGCATCTGGCTAGAAAATGCCCTGTGGGTAGTATCGGTATAAATTAAATAATGGTTGCATGTGGCATGGCACCTCGCTATCATGCCATTGGGCATTCTATACATGGATGGAAGGATCAATAGGGTTTTGCAGCAGAATGGATAGATGGAGTACGGTTTGAAGCGTTTTTTATTGGATTTGATTGAATTGACCAAGCCGAGAATTGTAATGATGCAATTGGTAACCTTATATATGGGTGTGCTGGCTGTATCGGAATTGGCTCCCATTCGTTGGGGCACCATGATTGGGTTGGGAATGGGGACGTTGGCATCCTCGGCAGGGGCATCGGTATTTAACCACTTTTTTGAAAGGTATATTGATGCCAAAATGCATCGAACGCAAAATCGGCCCTTGCCCACAGGGCGGATACCGGCCGAATTGGCAGGATCGTTGGGGTTTACACTGGTGGGATTGGGGCTCTTGATTTTATGGCAAACCACCAATCCAACCGTAATGTTTTTGTCATTGATTACGGTGTTTTTATACAATTTGGTATATACCCCACTCAAGCAATGGACGTGGCTCAACACCTATGTGGGCACCATACCAGGCGCCATTCCACCATTGGCGGGGTCCGTGGCCGTTATTGGGTATATTTCCCCCGTTTCGTGGTCTTTATTTTGGATTTTGGTTATTTGGCAACTCCCCCACTTTTTTTCAATCGCTTGGATTTTGAAAGACGATTATGCCAGGGCGGGGATTAAAATGTTATCAGGACATGATGAGCATGGGGATGCCACCTATCAACAAATGGTTTGGTTTAGCATCGCCCTTATTGGCATTGCGTTAATCCCCATTTATTTGGGTGTATTTGGGTGGGTATATGGCCTCATTTCGATTTTGGGTGGGGGGTGGCAAAGTTGGAAGTGCTATCAATTTAAAACACACAGGGGGGCCGACACCGCCAAAGCAATCATGCGTGCCTCGATTCTGTATTTACCGCTGTTGTTAATGGGAATGATGCTCGATCGATTAATGGGTTTATTCTATTAACATTCAACTTTTTGATACTTAACGAACAAGTCTGAATCCCTCAACTCTTCACCAAGCCCCCATTGATCCCAATCAACTGATCCTTTATTCTGAGATAAAGTATTCTGAATTTCCCTATATTTCTTTACCGCAGCCGCATATTTACCTCGCAACTCAACAAGGCGAATTAATTGATTGCTTTCTTCTTTTAGATTTTCTATGTTCTGTATAAATCTATCCATCAATAGTGGGGTTTTTGTAGTGTTGCCTATGTCTTGCAGTTCCTTCGTGTATGCATCAATAAGTATTTTATGGCAACGGGGGGGGGATAGACGGTGAAACCACACAGAGCTTGGGGAAAACTAGTAATTTTTATAAATAGCCGAATCTAAATTTTTTGTCATGTGATCCAAC
>SXXA01000150.1 GCA_005791325.1 Actinomycetota bacterium
GAAAAATGGACTCGCATTGGATCAGATAACCACATCCATTTTGGTGCCGTGATTGGTTCGGCGCCCCAAGACCTTAAATATTCCGGAGAAAAATCATGGGTGGTGATGGGAGATCATAATACCATTCGAGAATATGTCACCATCAATCGTCCCACCGGCAAAAATGAAATGACCCAAATTGGCTCACACAATCTGATATTAACCGCAGCCCATGTGGCCCATAATGTGGTGATTGGGGACCATGTCACCGTGGTGAATCAAGTGAATATTGCGGGACATTGTGTCATTGGGGATCGGGCGGTGATTGGGGGGATGACCGGTATTCATCAATTTACTCGTATTGGCTGTGGGGCTATGGTCGGGGCATACACCCGCCTCCCCCAAGATGTCCCCCCCTTTATGTTGTGCGAAGGCAATCCGGCCACCATTCGTGGTGTGAATGTGGTTGGTTTGCGTCGTCGAGGGGGGGCAAAAGCCACCATGCAAGACATTCGAAGCATTTATCGCCTGTATTACCAATCATCTAAAAATACCAGCCAAGCCTTGGCTGAATTGGATCAATTGGGAATTGAATCGGAAGAGGGAAAATTGTTGGTGGCATTTTTAAAAGCCGATTCTCATCGGGGGATTCTAAAACGCAATGGGTCGGAAGGGTCGGATTAGTGCCCCGTTGGTTGGCTATAGCGGGGGAGCGATCTAGTGACCAAATGGCAAGTGCCATTATGCAACATATCTCCCAACATGCGGATGTGTCGTGGGTGGTGTTGGGTGGTAGTCACATGGCCCAACACGCCACGACTTGTTTGGGGGTTACAGTTGATGTGTCATCCGTGGGCATTATTGAGTCATTAACCGGTCGTCGACGACTCACCCAACTTTGCCATCAACTGGATGCCTACCTATCTACCCATTCATTAGACCGCGCCATTATATTTGATTTCCCCCATTACCATCGGTTATTTGCCAAGGTCCTTCAACGCCATCACGTTCCCATCGATACGGTGATTACCCCCCACTTTTGGATGTGGAATGACCGCAAACGTGGTCAAGAATTAATTCAATATTCCCAACGTATTATTACCATTTTTAAGCGGGAATATGAGTGGTATCAAAGCTTAGGGGCCACCCCTATTTTTGTGGGCCACCCCTTATTAGACCGTATCGAACCCGCCGTCCCCCGCCGTCCCACCCAATGGGGTGACATGGCACCCCATTCGATTGGGATTTTTCCGGGATCCCGCCCCAACGAAATTAAGCGATTATTACCCACCTGCTTACGTATGTTGACCCGATTATCTCCCCATTGGCATACCCATGTGATGGTGCCCATTGAGCATCATTCATGGGTACAGCCCATGATAGATCAGGCACAAATTGCGGGTGGGGCCTCTGTTTCATTACACCATGCCAGCCCATCCACTTCATTGGATGTGGCCGTGGTGGCCACCGGTACCATGAGTTTAGAACTCATTTTGAACCGCATACCCATTGTGGTAATAGGGGCCTTGCATCCGGTATCGTATTGGATCGCCACCCGTATTTTACGGTTATCCCTGCCTTTTATTGGGTTGCCCAATCTGATTCTAGGCCACCGTTGGGTCACGGAGCTCGCCCAATTTGACTTAACCCCATCCCATTTGGCCGATGCCCTTTGCCACTTATTAACCCCATTGGAATGGGATCGAATTCAAGCGGCTTATCCATCGTTTATATCGTATTTGGGACAGGCACCTGTGGTATCCCAAATGAGTCAAGTCATTCTAGAAGCCTTTCCTGTCACCGGCCCATCAGAATCCGATCATGACACCTAATACCGCCCTGTCTTTTTGGGTCAACTGGGTTCAAGACCCCTCTGTATGGGTGGTATCCGATATTGATTTTACGTTGTGTATACCGGCACCCCACCCATCCCCCTTTTATCCCGATTGTCTGACCACTAATACAAGCCAATGCCCCTTGGTGAAAGCCCATCGACCGTTTCCTGGGCATGGGCGATGCATTGGGGATATCTCAGATTTACCATTGGTCATGAGTTGTCCCCATCGAGATGCTTTTTCTCAACCCTTTTATGATTGGATGGCCACGTTGGATTTTGAGCATGATACACCCATTCAAACAACGGTTCATCTGATGATGGCTTCCCCCAATCCAGTGAGGTTATTAAGTAACCGTCATGATGCGTGCGAGAGTGGCACTCGGGCTTTTTTGTCCCATCTTCCGATTACCGTCTCCGATATTTATTTGCGAAAGAGTGGAGATTTACGACCATTGTGGGCATTTAAGTTAGAAACCATTGCTGAGTTGGCCACTTATTTACCACGTATTTTATGGATTGATGACCAAATGCCACCCCATACCCCCCCGAATGTAACATGGATTCATCCCCATTCGTTGGGTAATCCATAAGCGGCATGGCATTGTATTCACGACGTAACAACCGACTTGACCAATTCCAAAATGAGCCGCTTAATGATGCCATGATTCATCGATGTTATGGGCTTTCATGCCAAAACCACTAACCAAACTATCCACCCAATTAACCCATGGGCAGGTGAGTTATTCACTGTGGGATACGGCCTTAACCCCCGGTCAAACAGTGGTGATAACGGACACCGGTCAGCGTCAATGTGGGGTGTGTGGCAAAGCAACCCATCGATTGATGGATGGAAGTTGTCCGCGTTGTTTTATGACATCCCCATGGCATTCTCCCTGTATTATTCGGCCTGAATTATGTGAGGGGCATTTGGGCAAGGGGCGCGATCCTGTGTGGGAAGCGCAACATCACCATCAGCCCCACGTCGCTTATCTGGCTTTGAGCGGGGGAATCAAAGTCGGGGTCACCCGATTCACCCAAGTTCCCACACGCTGGATGGATCAAGGAGCCACCGAGGCTTGTGTGTTGGCGGTATTTCCCAATCGCTATTTGGCAGGCGTTATGGAATGTTTGCTTAAAACGATTCTATCTGACCGGACATCATGGCAAAAAATGCTGAAGGGTGTGCCGGTGAACGAGTCGTTAGCGGGGCAGTATCAGGCGGTATGGGAGTGGCTAGATGATACTTGGAAACCCTATCAACACCCATTTAACCCCACATCATTGTTGTATCCGGTTATCCAATTCCCCCATAAAATCCAATCACTAAAACTCAACGGAGAGGGCGATCAAATTACGGGTACATTAATGGGCATTAAGGGGCAATATTTAATATTAGATGGGGGAAGGGTGTTCAATGTTCGTCGGTATGCTGGTGTGGTATGTGAAGGGCACTTTGGGGGGATTTAGACCTTTTTCATGCCAACCATCTAGCTTGAATCATACACATATAAATGCACGTTTATATATTGTCTGATCCCCCATCATCGATTAATATGAATCTAATTTTCCTATCCAATTCAAGCATTGAGTCAATGAATCAAAAATGAGCAAAAAGGGGTTTCAATTATAATGCTGTCAAGCAACATAACAACGGGAGCAAGTGCAACCGCACACTTGGTTTTTCTTCACAGAGCTGGGTCCCCACCTCATTCTCCAATTCAAACAGGCAGGGCAACCCCACCTGAACGCTCCTATCACAATGGGGGCAGCCTTGGCTCACATTCTCGGCTTCCTCCTTTCTGCTCATTATACGGCGGGTCAAATAAGGGTACAGTCGCGCCACCTGACGATCGCAATATGGAAAACCTTGACCCACAGTCTCGGCGTGCTAGTTCATGCCCATTACCCGTTAGTAGAGTAGCAAATGAGGATGCCGTCATAGATGCGCCCGTAGCCCTTCCGCGTGGTGCCGATTCAGTTGATTTAGCACCTCCCCAGAATATATCCGGTGGCGATTGTCGCCAGTCTGTTGCTGGGTTGGAAGAGGGTGCATCACCGACAGATCCCTTTTTTTCTATGTCTGGTGGCGATCGTCGCCAGTCTGTTGCTGGGTTGGAAGAGGGGGCATCACCGACAGATCCCTTTTTTTCTATGTCTGGTGGCGATCGTCGCCAGTCTGTTGCTGAGTTGGAAGAGGGTATATTACCGATAGGCCCCTCTTATTCAAAGTGTGAATTGCCTCAAAGCCACATCCAAGCGGTTCAATTACAGTCTCAACGTATCAACAAGTGGCGAAAATCCCAATTAAGCAATCATGCTCAGTCGGTAGGGCTTTCCGTCAATACAATTGAAACCATGTTACAACGCACCCGAAGTCGACTGGCTCAACTTAACAACCCACACGACCCCACCCGTTATCGATTATTGGCTCGCATGCAGCATTTAGAGCAATTCATACGCCTTGTAAGTAGTAATCAGATAACCGTGCATGCTGTATTGGGTTGGGGCGATGGGGCCACCGGCTCTCCCTCACCCACCTTAAGTATTAGTGAATACGATTCCCTAATTATTTCAACCAGCACGATTACTACCCCATTTATATTGTCATTGGGTAGTAATATTCAACATCATGCCGAAACGCGCAGTCCTGCATCTTTTGATGAGGGA
>SXXA01000151.1 GCA_005791325.1 Actinomycetota bacterium
ATGGCCAGTTTGATTCATGATGATATATTAGACCACGCTACCATTCGGCATCAGTTGCCAACCATTGTGGCTCAATTTGGTCAGGAATTGGCCATTCCATCGGGGGTTTGGTTGTATGCCAAAGCCTTAGAATGTTTGGTTCAAGCTGGGGAGTTGGCCGTCATTCATGAAATGAGTCGAACGGTTGATTGGTTGTGTCGTGGTGAGATGACCCAAGTGGTATACCGCAATCAGTTTGCCATATCCCCGTTGGCCTATTTTCGAATTATTCATCAAAAAACAGCGTCGTTATTTGGAACGGCGGCATGGGCTGGGGCATATGCCAATCCCAAGCGACGGTACGCCATGAAGCAATTTGGTAAATCATTGGGGGTATTGTATCAATTAACAGATGATGTCTTGGATTTTATTGGGGATGATACCCAATTACATAAAATAGGGGGACAAGACATGAAGTTGGGCGAAATAACCTACACAATTATTGTGGCTTTGGCCGAATCCACCCCTGATAATCGGTCATTATTATGTCATCTTTTGTCTCAAAAAGACCCAGCCACACACCCTGACATTGTTGCATTGATTCAGCAAACCCAAGCGGTTGAGTTGACACTTCAATGTATTCATTATTACCGCAATCGGTGTCAGTTGTGGTGTCAGCAGATGCCCATGACCACCCAACATGCATTGTTGGGGTTGGTAGATATGGTGTGTTATCGGGTGACACCGTGGTTGGAACGTTTGAATGATGGACAGTGTAAGTAGAAAGGAATGCTGATGAGACTGGGGTATGTAAAATGGATGGGGTTATGGGCGATTGTATGGGGCACCTATGCTGTAGCGGATGTCGTGACGCTATCTGACTATTTATCGCAAGTGGAAAGATCCCATTTGGGTATCAAAGCATTGGGCTATACCCAAACGGCGATTTCCAACTTGAAATTGGAACGAAATACACCGAATCAGCCTCGATTGGTGGGCCAAGGGTCGATTCAATTTTCAAAAAACTATGGCCCCATGGCCCAATTTACGGGTCCTGACACCCAATACCAGACATGGGCTATATCTGTAGCAGGTGAATCGCCGTCGGGTTTTGGCTATGATGTGGGATATAGTCTCAATTATTTTGGGTATGTGGGATCGATGTTTGGGATTAAATCGTATTATCAGGCATCCCCATACGTACAAATAACCTATCCATTATGGAACAATCATGGGGGTAAACGTACCCAACAGTCAATACGGGGTATGGATGCCCACTACGATGCAATGGCAGCTCGGGCCACCAGTACGCAAGTGGGGATATTGGCCATGGCTGAATCAACGTATTGGCGATTGGCATTGGCCAGAGAATCCGTTTTGTTGTCGGAAGATGCATTGGATCGAGCCAGACGCTTGGTGGAATGGACACGACAACGACAAGCTCGTGCCTTGGGTGATGCGGCTGACTTGGCCCAAGCCCAAGCGCTACAGAAGACCCGAGAGCTTGAGTTGGAGATGGCCAAGTCTGAAAAAAAACAGCTTGAATTGGATTTTAATTGGTTTAGAGGGAGTAAACCTGAGTCGGCAGTGGGGAGTATTTCAACATTAACGGATGCCATCACATCATTGAAGATGCCCGTTGTATCTGATTCTTCATCTGAATTGCGGGCAGAAATGGCTACCACAGAAGCGGAATTGGCACGGTTACAATCGCAGATATTAAGTGGTGATCCGGTGGTGAATCTGGTGGGGCGTGTTCAGCTGAATCCGGTTCAATCGGAGTTATTGGGTGCCCTCACCCATTCTTTTGCAACAGATTACCCCACTTATACCTTGGCCCTTCAATATGTATCAGGATTGGATTTATCACTGGTGGCATCGTTGCAAGAGGGGTATCAACAGGCCAAGCAAGCTGCCCATTTACAGCACGATCAAAAACGGCGTGATCGGGAGCGAGAACTCATTCAGTTGCGGGCGTCATTAAAAGCGAGCAAAGATCGATTGGAAACCATGCAAGTCTTGGAGGGGCTGATGCAAACCAAGTGGGGATTGGAAAGTCAACGACATCGAAATGGTCGGAGTACCATGGCTCAGGTTTTAACGGCAGAGCAAGATTATAAGCAAGTGATTATGCAAAAATTGCGAACCAAGGCTGAGATTATTTTGACAACGTTGCAACTACAGGTATTAGGGAGATAACCATGAATATTGCAGGTTTATCTATTAAGCGTCCCATTTTTATATCCGTATTGGTAGTATTGGTATTGGTATTGGGTTGGATGTCATTTAAAAAGTTGCCCGTTGATTTGTTTCCGGATGTGACCTTTCCGGTGGTGGTGGTGAATACCATTTACAGGGGGGCAGGTCCGGCTGAAATCGAAAATCTGATTAGCAAAGTGATTGAGGAAGAAGTATCCACAATTGCGGGGGTCAAGCGTATTTCGTCGAGTAGTGCAGATGGATATAGCACCGTCATTGTGGAATTTAGCATGGATTCAGATATTAAATATGCTGAGCAACAAATGCGCGACAAGGTGGCAAGTATTCGTAATCGATTGCCCGATGATGCGGATGCCCCGATTATCCGTCGGGTCGATCCGTCGGACCAACCCATTTTAATTATTGGGGTTCAAGCCGATTTAAGTGCCGGTGATTTATATCAATTGGTAGATAATCAAATTAAACCCAAGTTTGAACAAATTAATCGGGTGGGCTCCGTCGAAATTATAGGCGGAAGACAACGCGAAATAGCCGTTCATTTGGACTACAGAAAGCTGGCAGCTGCCCAATTATCAGCATCTCGAGTGACCATGGCGTTGGCACAAAGTGGACAGAATGTGCCGATTGGGACGGTATCGATTGGGGATAAGGAAACCCAATTTCGTGCAGTGGGTGAATTTGATTCTATTCTCAAAATCAATCAAGCGGTGGTTAATTTTTTTGGAAATGATGTTCCGATTCGTATTTCTGATTTGGGTCGTGTGGAAGATAGCTTGGAAGATGAAACCAATCGGGCCTTTGTAAATGGGAAACCATCCTTGTTTTTAAGGATTTACCGTCAATCTGGCGCCAATACCATTGAGGTAGTGAATGCAGTGAAGGCCAAAGTGGAACAATTTAATCAAGCCAACCAAAGGAATGGGGAGTCGATTCGCTTAGAGGTTGTGAGGGATGGCTCTAAATTTATTGTGGCAAACGTGACCGATGTCAAAGAGTCAATTATGATTGGTATTGCCCTTACTATTATAGTGGTTTATTTATTTTTGGGTTCGTTTCGTTCCACCATTATTACCGCTTTGGCACTTCCCAATTCATTAATCGGCGCATTTTTATTAATGTCATGGGCGGGTTTTTCGATTAATATTATGTCGTTATTGGCACTTAGTTTATCGGTTGGGCTTTTGGTTGATGATGCGATTGTGGTCCGCGAAAATATTTTTAGGCATCTTGAAATGGGAAAGTCGGGTGTACAAGCGGCACTGGATGGGACCAAGGAAGTATTGCTGGCG
>SXXA01000152.1 GCA_005791325.1 Actinomycetota bacterium
CACCATGGGTGGTATCAACGACAAAAATCGCGTCATTTTGATCTATTCCATCAGGTAGTGCATGAATTGGCATCGATGTATTCATTCGATCCCACCCTATTTTTATGTCATCACGATGTGTGTCATCACCTCAATATTAATGATGAAGCCGATCGACTCAAATTGTCCCAAGCCATTCATCAATTTATTTGCAAATCTGGTTCTCATTCAGTGTTTATTAAACATAATTCAGGCACCTATGGAATGGGAATTATGGTGGTACAATCCGGAGATGAGATGATAAATCTCAACCGCAAGGGGCGAAACCGCTTGCAAACCGGCAAAAACAATCAACCGATTCACGACTATTTGCTACAAGAAGGGATTCCCACCACATTGCTATCCCAAGATCAACATCCTGCTGAATGGGTTGTTGTGAATGTGGGCGACCAAATGGTCGGACTTTTTATGAGAGTCAATCAAGAAAAAGGCGCCATCGATAACTTAAATTCTAGTGGTATGTTATTTGAGCCGGTTTCACTTGATTCCATATCCAAAGAGTTATACAACCGGTTGAGGTTGGCCAGTTTAATTGGCATTAAAGCGGTTGCCTTAGAGTGTTGTGAATAAAAGGAGGATGTGATGGGCCAATTAAAACGTGTTTTAGGGGTATGGAATTTAATTTCACTAGGAATTGGGGCGATTATTGGTGCAGGGATTTTTGTATTAACTGGCACCACAGCGGCACAATATGCAGGACCAGGTATCGTTATATCATTTATAATAGCTGCTTTTATTTGTTTATTGGCGGGGTTATGTTACGCAGAATTTGCCTCAATGATCCCCAAGGCAGGCAGTGCCTATACCTATGCGTTGGGCACCATGGGGAAAGGGATGGCATGGGTGATTGGATGGGACTTGATTTTGGAATATTTATTTGCAGCCTCAACGGTTGCCGTCGGCTGGTCGGCCTATGCTACCAGTTTATGCCGAGATATTGGGATAGCCATCCCAGACCAATGGAGTCACTCTCCATTTGCCTATCACCATGGGCAGTTTACGATAACAGGTCATTTTTTAAATATTCCTGCCATGGTAATTGTGGGTATGATTGGGGGGTTACTGTGGCTAGGCATTCGTGAATCTGCCCGAGCCAATGCCATTGTCGTTGCCATTAAATTAATGGTAATTGGATTGTTTATTGCGTTTGGCATGGCCCATATTAACCCAGCCAATTTATCCCCCATCATTCCAGCTAATACGGGTGAATGGGGTGTATTTGGGTGGAGTGGTGTCATTCGAGCGGCAGGTATTATCTTTTTTGCTTATATCGGATTTGACGCCGTTAGCACCGCTGCCCAAGAGTGCAAAAACCCGCAGCGGGATCTACCCATTGGTATTTTGGGGTCACTGGGTATTGCCACCTTGTTATATATTGCCGTAGCGGTTGTATTAACTGGAACCGTTTATTATCCACACCTGAATGTACCAGATCCAATTGCCGTTGCCGTTAATTCATTTGGCCCCCACTTGGGATGGTTAAAATTAGCGGTTAAGTTAGGTGCCTTGGCTGGGTTAAGTTCCGTCATATTGGTAATGCTAATGGGCCAAACCCGCATTTTTTATGCCATGGCATCCGATGGATTCCTGCCCAAATTCTTTTGCCGTATTCATCCCCGCTTGCAAACACCCTCTGTGGCTACCATCATTACCTGTTCGGTGGCAATGGTAATAGCGGGTATTTTTCCCATCCAATTATTAAGTGAGTTGGTATCGATTGGGACATTATTGGCCTTTGCGATTGTATGTATTGGGGTATTGGTATTGCGTCGAACCCGTCCTGATTTACCTCGCCCCTTCAAAACCCCATTGGTGCCCTTGGTTCCCATATTGGGGGCAATGGCCGCAATTGCCCAAATGATGGCCTTGCATGTGGATACATGGATTCGATTGGGGGTATGGATGCTATTGGGCGCCGGTGTATATTGGATCTATGGTCGACGCGTTCAATTAAGTCGAGATGACGTCTTTAATCATGATACTTAGCCTCGAACAACTCGAAAAATTTAATATATCTGGCCCCCGTTATACCAGTTATCCAACGGCTCCCAATTGGGTTGATACCTTTACCGAGCAAGATTACCGTCGCACCTTGCAAGCATTCGATTGTCACCGCGATCGCCTCTCCCTCTATGTTCATATCCCATTTTGCCCGAAGATGTGTTATTACTGCGGATGTAATGTATTAATTCGAAAACCATCCGATGAGGTGGGCGATCGATACATTGATTATTTAGATAAAGAAATGAAATTGGTAACAAGTGAATGGTCGACGCCGGCTACCGTGAACCAATTGCATTGGGGCGGCGGAACCCCCACCTATTTAAGTGCACCCCAACTAGCCCGTTTATTCTCATTGATACAATCCCGATTTCAGATAGCCAGTGGGGCTGAGTGTGCCATTGAGGTCGATCCTCGCACACTCCGTCTTGAGCAAGTCAAAACCCTTGCCGACATTGGTTTTAATCGCATTTCAATGGGCATTCAAGATACCAACTCAATGGTTCAAGCAGCGATTAATCGAGTTCAACCCACTGACATGGTTCAGACCTGTGTGGAGTGGGTTCGCAAGCATCATCTATCTTTGAATTTTGATTTAATTTACGGATTACCCCATCAAACACCCGCCACAATAGCAGATACCATACAAGACATTATTAAGATGGCGCCTGACCGAATCGCCTTGTATAGTTACGCCCATGTTCCATGGCTCAAATCGCATCAGTCATTATTGAATCCAGATCACATTCCTGTGGGTCGTGATAAATTAGCCTTGTTTATAACCGCCCGAGAGCATTTATTGGCCCATGGGTATCAGGCAATCGGGATGGATCATTTTGCAAAAGCATCCGACGGCCTAGCGCTGGCCTATCGTGAAGGTGTGTTGCATCGCAATTTTATGGGCTACACCCTCAAACCGGCGGATGATAGTGTGGGTTTTGGATTAACTGCAATCGGTCAATTTCGCAATGCCTTTACCCAAAATGTTAAAACGATGGGGCAATATATAGCTTTATTAGATGAGGGACGCCTACCCATTGAACGAGGATTAAATCTAACCCCAGATGATTTACGTCGACAATGGGCCATTCAATCCATCATGTGTCATTTTAAGTTGGATTTTATGGCCTACCATCATCAATTTGGAAGTACGATCGATGCGTTACCGGGTGTCATGAGTCATCTAAGAACCTGTGAAAAAGATGGGCTGATTACACTCAATGAATATGGGTTGAAAGTCACTGAATTAGGTCAGTTTTTTGTACGAATTGTAGCCATGGGGTTTGATGCTTATTTGGGACATCAAACCGGATTTTCTAAAACGATATAAGGAGTTTATAATGAAAGTTCCCTATCAGGTCATATTTTTATTTTTTGGTGCAGTATTTGGCGTAACAGCGGTCATTTTATACCATCAAGTGGTCAAGAATGTCCAAGAAAGTGCCGTGGTGGTGAAACAGCAAGAGGCACCAAAGGAAACCCCCAAAACCGTTTCTCACTTGGGAGAAATTTTATACATTAATCAATGTGCATCGTGTCATGGGGGACGGGGTGCGGGTTTGGTAGACGGGCCCTCCCTAATTAATGAACGATGGGTATTTGATGAAGAACGAATTGCATGGTTAATATCGAGAATTGAATCGGGAGGAAATGGGATGCCACCATTTAAGGGTCGTTTACGAGATGATGACATTGTACGGATTGTTCGACACATTGAAATGCTCAATCAAATGGCCAGTTACGAGCGAAAAAAGGAGAAACAATAATGTCTCGGTATATAGAAGCCGTATGGTGTCGTCCAGTGGATCGCTTACCCATTTGGTTAATGCGACAAGCGGGAAGGTATTTACCAGAATACCGTGCCATTCGTGAACGACATACATTTATGAATATGATTCAAACCCCGGAAATTGCGGCTGAAATTACACTTCAGCCCATTCGTCGTTTTGGCTTGGATGCCGCCATTTTATTTTCTGATATTCTAACCGTTGCATCGGCATTGGGTTCAAAACTAGAATTTGTAGAAGGAAAAGGGCCCGTTATAGATAACCCCATTCGCACTGAGTCGGACCTCACTTTATTGTCACAAACACCCATTCGTGACTCCTTGCACTACGTTCGAGAGTGTATTGAACTCCTACAATCGGGCCCATTGGGAAATACCCCCCTGATTGGGTTTGCAGGCGCCCCATTTACAGTTGCTTCTTACATGATACAGGGGGGCTCTAGTAAAGATTTAACCTTGGTTAAGCGTCTTATGCTCACCCATCCCAATATCATGGCCGATCTTATTGACCGATTGGTGTTGGCAACCGCGGATTATGTGTCGATGCAAATTGAAGCTGGTGTCGATGGCATTCAATTATTTGATACCTGGGCCATCCACTTGAGCATGCCCGAATTTGAAGAATGGGTCATGAGTCCCTTAAAAGCCGTGTTAAACCGAATACGAAACCCAAGGCGTGTGCCCATTACAATCTTTACAAGGGGTAGTGCCGTATTTTGGAATCGCTTGGCTACATTACCCGTGCAATGCTTGAGCTTAGATTGGCAAGTGGATATTAAGGGGGTGGCTGGATTGGCACCGTCGCACATCGCATTACAAGGAAATTTAGATCCGATGGTATTAACAGCAACCCCCACCGTGCTCTCTAGCCAAGTTACCCGTATTTTGCAATCAGCTGGCAATCGTCCCGGTTTTATTTTTAATCTGGGGCATGGCATCACACCGGATGTGCCCATTGATATGGTGACTCGATTGGTTGAACAGGTTCAAGCATATCAACCCGTTTACGAAGCATAAAAAATGTTAATCGATTTAAGAATCAATGAGGTGAACCGATGACAGTGACCCATCGCATGACGGTTCGGATGTACGACACCGATGCCGCCGGTATTTTATATTTTGCTAATCAGTTTCGATTTGCCCATGATGCCTTAGAAGCATGGATGGCCCAGCAAGGGGTCTCATTTGGAACCATGTTGGAGTCGGGGCCGTATTTATTGGTCATTGTTCATGCATCAGCAAATTATAGCCAATCTCTTAAAGTGGGCGACCCAATTGATATACAAATAACGGTTACACAAATTGGCACCACATCATTCCATTTGTATTATGTGGTAACCCGACATGGCCAAGAAGTTGGCAATATGAGCACGGTTCATGTTTGCATCGATCACCAAACACGACAAAAACAACCATTACCGGAATCCGTTCGGGGATGGCTCCTTCCCCATTATACCCCGACTGAATGAGAAATTCCTCGTTTCCCATCATTCTGACTGCAGATGGTTCCCCTACCCTTCAGCATCCAAACGGAGAAACGTATCATTCAATTCATGGTGCGATGACTGAGTCGATGCATGTGTTTATTCAGAATGGCTTAATGGCGTGGGGTCAAACCCATGCCACCCAACCGTGTACGGTATTGGAGGTAGGTTATGGCACGGGACTAAATGCCGCTTTGGCCTTTCAGTATGCACAGCAACAGGGAATTGCCATGACATACATTGGGTTAGATCCGACCCCTCCCAGTCAATTGGGGGATGACTTTATAATGGCATTACCTACGGAAGTGAGGAATTGGATGACCATAATCCAAGCCGTTCCATGGAACCAACGGCAGGCAATCGGCCAATATGGTGTGATTGAAAAGCGTATGAAATCAGTATTGGATCTATATCCAACCCTACCGATTGATGTCATATTTTGGGATGCCTTTTCGCCCGCGTGTGAACCTGATTTATGGAAGGACGAGGTATTAAGGAACTACATTGGGTGTTTAAATTTAGGTGGGATTTGGGTGTCATATACAGCCAAAGGGGATATTAGAAGATCCTTACATTCAATGGGCTTAGATGTGAGGCGGTTACCGGGTCCTCCCCACAAACATCATATGTTACAAGCGATTAAACATGATTAAGTAAATAATAGTGGGCACTTCGCACCATCAGCCTTATTGGCAAAGAACACTTGAATCCCAAGTGGGATGACTACGCCGTCGAGTGTAAGATTTAAACATGGTACGGCACCCAACAGCCTCGCCACCAAGACACACAGGGCCACCACACGTCCTATAATATTACCCCAAAACTACCCCATCAAATAAAGATACAATGTCATTTAAATGGCTTGATCTAGCCTGAGTTATTGGTCTATCCGGCGTCTCATTCGATAGTGCCGCCGAAGAAACATCCCCACCTGCTATTGCAACAGTCGTCCCAGAGGGGAAAATGGATTGAACCGCATCTTTTAACAATTGCTGATTCATTGGTTCTTTTAACTTCTCAATAAAAAATGAAAATGATTGACGCAAATGTATCTGAAGTGAATGGCCAAGCATATCCACTCTCGAGCCCATTAAAATAGAATAGATAGGCTTGGATTCTTGTTGAATTTTTTTGACTACCTGTAGCCATAATTCATCAATGGTATCTGAAGCCATACCTGAGTCTGTAGGTAAATGATGACCCAATACAACCCCAGCCTGCGGATCACCCCCCAATCCACCCGCCAAACCAGCCTTAATGGCCTGTAACGATGCTGCCTCATCTGCCCCAGCCTGCGGATCACCCCCCAATCCACCCGCAACCGAATCCGTTCCTTTTTTAACGATCATCGGCTCATCGGCGCCAACTCTAGTGGAGGGGGTCTGTGCAAGGGTTGCCATATACCCCAACAATCGCACTCTAATGAGTGTATACGGATCAGGAAAATGCCGAAATTCAACCATTAAACGTGACAACCCATCCAACAACGATATCCAATGATGACGTACCCCTCCCGTTTCTTGAACGGCATTGGTCACTTGATGGGTGAGGTAAGAAATGATGTCTTCAATTAATTGGGTTGGATGAACCCCTCCCGATTCCCACTGACTCACCTGATTTAATACCTCACGACAATCACATTGACACACCGATTGTATAAACTGTTCCATCACATTTGGGTCACTCATTCCTAAA
>SXXA01000153.1 GCA_005791325.1 Actinomycetota bacterium
AGGATGCTCATCAATATGATCATCTAGCCACGCCATTAATTCTGGGTCATCATTTAATTCTCGAATTGGAAAATCATCATATTCTAATAAGTGATCAGTTAAAGAATCCGTTGGTTGTGAAACCCCCACCCATTCTGTATACGCCATATCATTCAACTCCATTGATACATCATCGATGTTTTTTTTAAAATGAGAAAACTCCCAAAACAACATGTCACTCATACAAATGCCCCCCAAGCGTTATGTTTCGATCCTATTTTGTCTTTTCCCGTTAATCAATGAGCTTAAACACCCCCCCCCGCATCTACGTTACTGTTTAGCGCGGAATCAAGCATTCAACACTCAATCAAGCGATCCCTTCCGCAAAGCATCCAAAAAAATCATTGCAATTTTATTTAAAATTCATACGAATATTATGTAGATCGTTGCTTAGATCTGCCAAAACCGATTGGTTACCAGAGTTACCCCCTTAGCTCAGTACCCAGTCGGTTTTTTGATATATCTACTTGGTTGCCCTCCTACCCCCATATCCAGTACAATTTTACCTTTCTATACTTCAGCATGGTATGTCGCCGTCACGACTGTGGTATTCTATTCCGATTATTCCCAACTTGAAAAAGGTAGTATGAGCGATTTATCCTTAAGCCATTTTATAAGAAAATCCCGAAAAAAAAAGCAAATTACCCTCGCTGAATTGGCCAGTGCAACCGGTATTAGTTATTCAACGTTGGTTCGACTCGAAACGGGTGATATGCCCCAGCCTCACCCAACGTTACTGAAGCAAATTAGTGTAGGGCTGGGGATGGATTATATTTCATTAATGGAATTGGCGGGGTATATCTTGGGCGAATCCTTGCCCCTGTACGCCAGCATTCGTTGTGTTGAGTGCCACTTTGACGCCGTGCCATTCACATCTCTTCAAGAATGGCATGTCACCATTGCCAATGCTCCCCATACCCTACCGACTCAAATTAAGGGGAGCAAATGGGCACTGACTCCCTTGTCACCATCTTTTCCTAACGCATTATACATTGGGGATATTCTGTGGATGGATGCGGCGATTGAATCTGCACAAAAAGCGGTGGTCGTCTCCAATCAACAATTATTTATTGCCAATCGGATGGATTCAAATTGGCTTGTTGGTAACCTCAAATTAAATGAGTCTGCTTACCCAATTGGTCGCTTATTGGGTATCACATATGCCACCCCCAATACTAGTTCACCCCTCCATCCAGTTATCAAACCCCCTTTTGCTACCTACTAAACCAACAACGCCATGTTCCAATAGGGTAAGAAAAGACGTTACCCAATAAGGATGGGTGTTTTCGTCTGTTAGAATAATGCGCCCCCCCTACCGATATTAGTCTTTTACACGTAATTTCAGCTTTTCCGCTAAAGTGGTAAAGGCTGTTGGGTTCACACGTCGTAAATAGGCCATTAACCGTTTGCGACGACCCACCAAATTGAGTAAGCCACGACGAGTATGGTGATCTTTTTTATGTAATTTTAAATGATCTACCAAATGATTAATTCGCTCGGTTAATAAAGCAATTTGAACCTCTGAGGATCCAGTATCCTTGGCATGTAATTGGTAAGTGGCCACCACTTCTTGATTGGACTTGCGATTCGACATTCTATTTCTCCTTCAACAATTAACACTCAGTATTTAAGTATAGCTGAGCCATGCTATCACAGGGGAATCAACTCGACAATTCATGATCGACCCCCACCCAAAAATTCGTTCATTAACGCCCATGGGGTCTCGTAATACAGCCCCCCCCTTGCGCAACTCTCCTCATCATAACGGATGACAGCATCTGGGGTCACCCATGGGGCCATTATTGCCACCGGAACGGCTTCCCTCACATGGGTCTTAATCGCGCATGGGGTTGGGTGATCAGGCAATACCAAGATTCCAACACCCCCCCTTGACTGTGCAAAATTTAGCATGGGGCCCACCACATATTGATCGAACTCTTCAATGGCTTGGCACTTGAGTTTGGCATCCCCCAAATGCCCACATTCATCGGGTGCTTCAATATGAATAAAGGCAAAGTCATGGTCTCGCAATAGGTCGAATGCAGCCTGAACTTTACCCTTATAATTGGTGCCAATAAAGCCCGTTGCCCCCGATACAAATGGGTACGCCAACCCTGATAATTGGGCCAGCCCCATTAATAAATCAACCGCCGTTCTGATGCCCCCAGTGAGTTGGTATAACGACTGAAAAGAGGGTAATTCTGGGATTCTTCCCGGACTCCAAGGCCAAATATCGGTTACCAGTAACTCGCCTGCCAACTCACGTTGTCGATTGATGTCGCAGTTCGCCAATACCGCCCGACATCGTTGAATGAGTGAGTGCATGCCAGCTTCATTTCCACCTCGTGGCCAATGCCCTACCACCGATTGATCGGTTAAATCATGGGGAGGGGTTGTGGCTGATACCAGCCATGTATCCGGTACCACCACCAAATGGCGATACCCCACACCCGCATAAAACCGAACCCCATCCATATTCAATTGTTGATTTAAATACCCAATGACCTCATGGCCTTGCTCGGTGGAAATATGTCCCGATGTAAAACTGGTCATGATATCGGATTGAATGGTGACCAAATTGCAGCGAAACACCACCTCATTGGGGTTCAATTGAATCCCCATGGCCGCTGCCTCAATAGCCCCTCTACCCGTATAATATTCTCGGGGGTCGTACCCCAAAATGCCCATATTTGCCACATCTGAGCCCGGATAAAGGCCTTCCGGAACCGTCCAAGCCAATCCACCTCGGCCCAAGGTTACCAACTGATCCATATTAGGGGTATGGGCGGCCTGTAAAGGGGTTAGATTTCCCAACTCGGGAATGGGCCAATCCGACATCCCATCTCCTAAACATACCACATATTTCACGATGCGACCTCCTAACGATCCAACAAGTCGGTTAGCGTTGCCACAATAGCCGATTTTGATTTTGATACTTTAATAGGAGACGGGGATATCTCTATTGCACGATTGGGATCTTTTAATCCGTGTCCCGTAACCACGCTCACCACCACCGACCCCGGCTCAAATCCGTGCAAGCGATGGTGCCGAATCACCCCTGCCACACTTGCGGCCGAAGCCGGCTCTACAAATACACCATCATAGCGTGCCAATCCCATTTGGGCTTCGGTCATGTCATCATCTGTAACCATATCAATCCTACCATGGGACTCCTGCTGAGCGGCCATGGCCCCATCCCAACTGGCAGGGTTACCAATTC
>SXXA01000154.1 GCA_005791325.1 Actinomycetota bacterium
GACAAGCCCCCATGGGCGAATTAAACGAAAATAATCGATGGGAGATAGGGGACAAACTAATGCGACAGGCCGGACATGACAATGATTCTGACAATCGAATCTCGCCACGTTCAGAGGTTATCACCACCACCCCACTCCCCATTTTGAGAGCGGTTTCAAGAGATTCGGTTAAGCGGGCATCTTCCTCGCCCAATGACAGCCGATCAATCACCACGTCAATGGTATGTTTCTTATTTTTTTCTAACGATGGCATCTCGTCCAACCTGATGATGTCTTGATTCAGTCGAATGCGGGTGTACCCATCTTGCTGTAATTGGGCCAACACCTGTCGAAATTCACCTTTTTGGTTGGATACCAATGGGGATAATACAGTGATCATGGTTCCAGACGGCCACTCGTGAATCAAGGTCATCATTTCATCGATACTTTGGCCAACAATCGGTTGTCCACAACCGGGACACTCCGGAATACCAATGGAGGCATATAACAATCGAATATAATCGTAAATTTCGGTGATGGTACCCACCGTCGATCGTGGATTTTGGGAGGTGCTTTTTTGATCGATTGAAATGGCAGGGGACAACCCTTCAATGGACTCCACATCTGGTTTATCCATTTGATCTAAAAATTGACGCGCATACGATGATAGCGATTCCATATATCGCCGTTGTCCTTCTGCAAAAATAGTATCAAATGCCAACGACGATTTACCCGATCCAGACAAACCGGTTAACACCACCAATTGATCTCTTGGAATATCCAAGGATACATTTTTTAAATTATGAACTTTGGCCCCCGTAATTTTAATGCGATCTAACATGATGATTCATCCAATTCTGTAATAATGACAAACCCCATTTTCCACTTTTTTCAGGGTGAAATTGGCAACCTAAAATTGTGGGGGTCCCCACCATCGAGGCATAGGTCACACCATGCGTGGTGGTGCCCAAAATAACCGATGAATCGGTGGGGGTAACGTAATAAGAATGGGCAAAATATACAAACGCTTGACCAGATGAATGGGGCCAATATCCGTGGGGATCTTGGGTCACTTGCACGCGATTCCAACCCATTTGTGGCACCTTGACCTGGGTCGAATCAAAGCGTCTCACCTCACCCGATAAAATACCCAATCCATTCACCCCCCCATCTTCTTCAGACCAATCAAACAACAACTGATACCCCAAACAAATACCAAAATACGGCTTTCCTTGGGCAATATGCTGACGAATGGCCTGATCCAGTCCGTGGTCTTTTAGGTGTGCCATGCCGGCCCCCATGGCACCTTGGCCAGGCACCATTAGGGCGGTGCACTCATGTAGTTGTGAGGGGGTATGAATACGAGTGGCGACATGTCCCAAATAAGAGATTGCATTAACCACACTTCCGATATTCCCGACGCCGTACTCTAGAATACCTATCGTGATCATGTTGTTACGCTAACTTTTTTGAGCCTATTTGACAAGATTTTCTAGCCAGATGCAATGGGCTTATACGGTCGATTGTAGGTATAATCCACAAAAGTATGTGCATACAATTGCATTAAATGCTGGGCGGATTGCTTGCTAAGTTGTTGGTGATCGATGGCTTGTCGGAGTCGTTGGTTAAATCGATTAAATAAATCCTGAGAATCATACCGACAATACTGAATAACATCCCGAACCGTGTCGCCATGGGTAATATGAGGACGATCGTTGGGGTGATCCATATCAATTGAGACGACATGTGGGTCACCAAACAAATTATGTAAATCCCCCAAGGTTTCCTGATAGGCACCAATTAAAAATACACCCAAATAATACGGGGTGTCCGATGAAATGGGATGTAATGGTAATGTGGAACGAATCCCAGATTGTCCAATAAACTGATCCATTTTTCCATCACAGTCACAGGTGATATCCGACACAATGGCGTTAATGGTAGGTGACTCATGTAATTGTTGTATGGGAATGACAGGGAATAACTGATCAATGGCCCAAACATCTGGCAAGGATTGAAAAATGCTAAAATTGCCATAATACACATCCGCCATTTCTCGTTGTAGGGCATCATTAAGGGGAACCCCGTCTTGCTTAAGCTGATTAACAATGGATAAAACCGCGGTTTCCGCCATGGTTCGATCGGCCAATGTTGCATCCCCCTGCCGAAATAATTGATACACCTGATCCCGCAAGGATAATGCCTCTTGGTAGCGGGTGGAATCGGACATGGGGTTGGGTTCGTTGGCCAATTGCCACAAGGTGTTCACCAAGGGATGTGGGTTGTCGGTCATGGGGTTCAACGTGGTGGCGACTTGTTGTTGGTTAACATCCAAGACGTTAAAAATTAAAGCTGAAGAGGCGGCAACCGTTGCGCGCCCAAATTCTGAAATCAATAATGGGTGGGGGATAGTATATCGGTTCATAATGGCGGTAATGGTGCCCAGCATACTGGTTGTAAATTCGGTGAGCGTATAATTTTTACTCATGGAGTGAGAGGTTTGATGCCCCATGTAATCCACGGCCAGCCCGCCACCAATATCCATCATGCGAAGGGGGACCCCTTGTTGAACCAAGGCCACATAAAAATGACAGGCTTCGGTTACAGCTGTAATAATATCCGACAACATTGGTAACTGTGACCCAAAGTGGAAGTGAACCAGTTCTAAACAATCGAGTAAATGAGCTTCTTTGAGTTGGGTATACACCGATTGAATTTGAAGGGCGGTTAGACCAAAAACACTGCGTATGCCACCGGTTTGTTGCCAGTGTCCGGATGGTTTAGTGGCCAACTTTACCCGAATACCCAAGCGTGGCTTAATCCCCAATTCCTTACTAATCGCAATAATTAAAGGTACCTCATATAGTGATTCAATCACCAAAATAGGCACCATACCCAGCTGAGTGGCTCGCAAAGCCAATCGAATGAGGGTGGGGTCTTTGTACCCATTCACAATAATTAAGGATCCTTGATGGGCATATGCCAAGGCAATGTTCAATTCGGCTTTGGTTCCCACTTCAAATCCATGGCCATAGGTTTCGCCATATCGACAAATGGCTTCGACGACTTGGTGTTGGTGGTTGACTTTAAGTGGATACACGCCAACGTAGCCGTTTTGATAGTTGGCTGCTTGAATGGCGGATTCAAAAGCGGTGTACAAGCGTTGTAAAGAATCCTTAATTAAATGGGTAAACCGCAAAATAATGGGCATGGGGGCGTGGGGGCTGACTTGTTGAATGAGGTGATATAAATTCAGTGGGGGGGATTCTGGATGGGGAGATTTGAGTAACAGGTGGCCATGATTGGATATCATAAAATGACCTTGGCCCCAATCGGAAATACGATATAGGTCGTCACTTTGTTGGGTGGTCCACCGTTGAGTGGAATGAACCGAAGGAGAGGATATACTCAATACAAAACCCCGCTCTGAAAAAAATATTTCCAACTAGGTGTTGGTGACTTAAAAAGATTTATCGTCCTATTTTGATCATATAGAACCGATCGATTGTTCTTGATGCAGTGGGTAGCTATTGCAAACAAGAATCGGTGAGTTTACGGGGAAATGCTAGAAATATCAACACCAATAAAAAAAGGGGTCGGTTTGGTGTGGGCACTGCGTGCCCACTACCGCCGAATTTGGTGTAATAAATA
>SXXA01000155.1 GCA_005791325.1 Actinomycetota bacterium
ATATGCCGTGATGGTACTCGGATAATATAAAAACAAATAGGGCAATTCCTCCCCAATGATGCGAAACGCCTCATGATAAATACGAGCCCTTGTAGGCTGATGTACGGTTGATCGGGCCTCCTCTAACAAGGTATCAACCCGTTTGTTTTGGTAAGCAACAAAATTAAAGCCACGAGGATATTGTGAAGAATGCCAAATTGAATACGCATCCGGATCAGGGGATAACGACCACGACAAAATACACATATCAAACGCTTTTGGATCTTGCTTATTGGTAATAATACTCAAAAATGACTGCCATTCTAGTTGCTGAATCATAACCTTAATACCAACAGATTTCAGGTACCTCTGAATAATTTCAGCATTTTTAGGGCCAGCTTTCCCCCCCTTTGATACCAATATGGTAAATGATAGGGGTGATCCATTTTTAACCCAATCACCCGCTGGATTCCGACGATACCCTGCTTCTTGTAATAACTGAATGGACTTGGTTGGTTGATAGGCATAATGGAAGGGATTCGATGGACTTGCCCACGACAATGGGCTAACCGGAAGATCCGCCACCCGCCCTTTTCCGATGAGGACCATTTTAATCATAGCCTGACGATCGATGGCGTGGGCAACCGCTTGTCTAACCAATCGATTCGACAAATGGGGATTTTTCAAATTAAACCCCATATAGGAATACAGTAGTTCATCATATGTTACCACCCGCAAATCAGGTCGTTTTTTCAGTTGCGCTATATCCAAAGCTGACACACCATCCAACGCATCAATATCCCCCTTAATTAATAACGCCTTTGCCACATTATATTCAGGTATGACACGGAACAAAATGGTCTTAAGTGCAGGCTTACCCAAATAATATCCCGAATAGGCATCTAATTGGATAAACTGATTGGGTCGCCACGTCACAAATCGAAATGGGCCAGTTCCAATAGGGCGTCGATTAAAAGAGGCCGTATTGATATCCGCATTACCTAAAAGATGGGCCGGTAAAATTTCCATGGCCATTCGATATAAAATCGGTGCGTAGGGGGATGGCAAATCAACCACAACTGTGTCAGGCCGGGGGGAGGAGAATTGAATGGGTTTTCCATTTATTATGTAATCACTGCGACGAACTGTATTGGTTTTTGGATCCAAAATGGCATTAAAAGTAAATAAAACATCTTTGGCGGTAAATGGAACGCCATCATGCCATTTTACATCACGTCGCAAATGAAACACCAATCGACGTCCCCCATTTAAGACCTCCCAATGGGTGGCCAAATCTCCTTCCAATTCTAATGATTCGTTCACTCGTAATAAGCCACTAAAAATTTGAGAAACCACAGCTGATGAACTGGCATCAGTCGTTAGAAGTGGATTCAACACACTGGGCTCACCACTCAAGCGCAACCGCAACACCCCTTGGGTAGACACCTTCGTAGCGCCACACCCAAAGAATAAGGGTGTGATAAGCACGCCCACAATCAATACCAAACTGGCTATGACTGGTTTTTTTTGTAAGTCCAACGAGAATGCCCTCGATAGGTAATAAATGGCACAATTAAAACAGTTGCCACAATGCCGACCATATACCCCAAATGTAAATATTGGGCCATTGAACCCAACAAATAAGAGAGTGACAAACCAACCAAGGATACCGTCCAATATTTGGTAATTAATTTAAGTGACAATCGATCGGAGAATGACCAAAAGGTATTAAGTAATAATGCAAACGAAGTGGCAACAAAAAAACCAAAGGCATTACCGATGCCGTATGAGCGAATACCACCTTCAATAGAAAGAGCCGCCACCGCCATATGAATCAAGGTGGCTAATCCCCCAGTTACAATAAACTTAAAAGCCTTCATTATGTAACGATAGCAATCATTTTAAATTTTTTAAATAGCAACATTTGAAGGGGCTTCGGCACAAGGTGGTGGGTAGTACGTGCCCATATTTCAGTTGGGTTGATCCACCCACTCACACACACCCGGCAACCCAATTTGATAGTGGGGGCTACGCACCCACACCCAAGCTTAAGGGCTTTTACCTTAAGTATCATGGGTTTACTCCATCCCAATCCTCCCCACAGGGGAGGGAGATAATAAGATAGCGGGCATGCACCCGCATTAAGGGCTCCGCCCTTAAGAATCCCGGTTGGCTTGGCTTCGCCATATATGGGGTTCACAGGGCCTTGCCCCTTCTTGGGGGTCTAGGGACCGAAGGTCCCCAGCATCATATTCATATCCCCCCCATTTAGGGGAAGTAGGGTTGTAATCCCCCAACATTCATCAGCCACTTGAATACACCCAACTACCGTATTGATACCGCAGCAAACCCACCCCCCATCGTCTGAACATTTGTAACCTGCCCCTGAAATAAACGCGCCCCCATCAACATCACCCGCTCACCATGAACATACAACCTAAAATCGGATTTAAATATGCCCATCGATGTCTCGATTGGAATCGGATCCAATCGTGTTTGAACCAATGTATGATCGTCAAACCGATCCATAACCCCCCTAGACATCCCCTGCCCCCGATAAACCCCCCGTGAGCCAAAACCAGAAATAGGCTTAAAAAACAACCCCTTTCTCGCTTCCCACCACTCCGATTTGTCACGTTCACTAAATAACCACGTATCTGGGACCATACTTGCATAGTCAGGGGGCAAATATTTTTTTGCGTCAATTAACCGTGTTTTTTTTGCAAGGCTAACATAATGCCATGGGTGAGGTGAGAGTGGCTTGCCCATTTGATCCCACGCCCGCAAGGCAGCACTAGTAGGGGTCGCCCACTCAAAGTCACAATAGC
>SXXA01000156.1 GCA_005791325.1 Actinomycetota bacterium
CCATGGTGATATTGGGAGGCCACCAAATCATACACCAACATCCCGGCATCTTGGATTGGGCGAAAGGCACCGTCTTGCTGTTGGGTTCGGTGGATACGGGGGATACCAAGGACAACATGGCTCGACCCACAGCCACCCAGTGGGCAACCCCATCCGCTGGGTCTGACTGGCCACGATTACACCCTGGGTCTCTGACCCATGTACCCGATTGGGAATCGTGGGCGGTGGGCGATACGGTTCGACATCCCATGTGGGGAAGTGGCAACATTGTGTCAATTCAAGGCAACCGGTCGGATCGGGTATTAACCATTCAATTTAAAGACGACAGCCGAACCGTTATGGCCAAATATGCAGGGTTAACATTATGTACATAAAAGATATTTTTTTTAGTTACCAAGGGGAGGGCCCATGGGTGGGATACCCGCAAATTTTCCTGCGGTTGTATGGGTGTAATATTCATTGCGCCTATTGTGATGAGCCAGACTTTGCCCATCAGCGTGAAACCGTGACCCCCGAGCAAGTAATGGCCCGCTTATCCCCCTTGTTAGAGAAAAAACCCCACTCCATTTCTGTAACAGGTGGGGAACCTTTATTACAAGTGGATGCCCTAAAAGAACTCATTCCCCTCTTTCCCATCCCTGCCTACCTAGAAACCAATGGCACTTTACCCCGTCATTTAGAAAGTGTGGTGGATTTGTTTACGTATTTTAGTGTGGATTACAAACCGGGTTTCGATCGAGAGTTTATGGAATTCATGTCCATATTAGCCAATCGGCCCAATGTATACGTCAAGTGGGTATTAACACCCGATTTCCCAATCATGGATTTGAAAAAATTGGTTAAAACGGTTGAAGCCGTGGCAAAAAACCTACCCTTTGTGATTCAACCAGTAACCCCATTTGGAACCATCAAACGGGGGGCGTCTGTGGCAGAAATAGACAGGGCCTTTCAATTTGCAAAGCAATGTCTACCCGATGTTCGGGTGATCCCGCAAACCCATAAATATATGGGCGTCAAATAGGTTATATGACACGGTATTCAGGCATTTGGATCACAGACGGGTTATCCGATTGTATGGCAGCGACTCGCTATGCCCAACGTCGACAATGGCTTAAATCCAACCTCACTCATCCGGTTCTGTTGGTGAGCCCGTTATCGGGACCAGATGGGGGTCATTCATGGGCACATGTTCACCGTTTCATATTTCAAGACCCTTATTTATTATATCTCACGGGTATTAACCAACTCCCCATGGCCTTGTGGCTGGATCCGTCTGCAGAAACAGACATCATTCTTTTGCCCCCCAAGTCGGATCAAACCATTTTTTGGGAAGGAATGCGATGGGGAGCAGGAGATATCGAACTGGAAACGATAACGGGGTTACACTCTCTCCCCGCCCGTTCATTTCATCGGCTCATTCAATCACACCCCGTGATTGGAACCACCAACTCAACCCTTACTATGGGGTGGCCCATGATTAAACGATTGCGTCGTCAACAAAAACTGGTATCGATTGATGATGTCATGTGGACACAACGATTGTGTTTGGATGAGGTCGATCAACACAATTTAGCCGTAGCCGTCCAAAAATCAAATTGGGCCTTTCGATCGGTCTTGCAAAATTGGGGTGCCTATCATTCTGAACAAGATGTGCATGCAGCTTTACTCGGGGCTATTTATCATGAATCCCCCTATGGTCCTAGTTTCCCCTGTATTGTAGGCGCGGGAAGCAATGCCGCAACGTTACATTATGTTAAAAATGATGACCCCTTCCCCCCACCCAACCCATTGCACCAGCATGGGATGGTGTTAATGGACTTTGGGGTGCGTTGGCATGCCATGCATGCCGACATTACACGGGTAGTGCCGATTAGCGGACAGTTTTCAACCCTTCAATCAGAATTGGTGTCACTGGTATGTGAAACAGCCCAGCGATGTGGGGCCATGATTCAGCCGGGGGTCTTATTGGATGATATCAATCAAGCAGCCTGGACATGGTTAAATGAGGGAATTCAGTCCATGGGTATTTCCTTCATTCGTCCGTATTCCAACCATCCTCACCAAATTGGCCATTTATTGGGTCATCAAGTTCATGATGGGGATGCTAAACGATCCTATCGCAACCGACCCTTGCAAGCCGGCATGGCACTGACTATTGAACCTGGACTATATGGAATGGTGTCAGAGTTGGGGGAAATTGGTATTCGTTGGGAAGATAATTATGTGGTAACCCCTAATGGATGTTGTTGTTTATCCAGTATGTTGCCACAACGCCCATCGGAAATCGAAGCCAGTATCCGTCAATAAGAATGTGATTTCGCAAACATGGTTGCAACTGATATACTATCCCTTTCATCAACGAATTGTGAATATGCTAAGGAGGCTCGCTCATGGCCCTACACGCCATTATTTTAGCGGCAGGAAAAGGAACCCGAATGAAGTCGGAATTGCTAAAAGTTGCCCATTTGGTGGCTGGCAAACCGATTGTGGAATATGTGGTGGATACGGTTCGTGGATTGGGCGTGGATTCCATTTATATCGTGGTGGGCCATCAAGCCGAGGTGCTTAAAAAATCAATCGCCGGTGATTCCATTCATTTTGTTATGCAAGCCGACCAATTGGGCACGGGTCATGCCGTTATGCAGGTGGGACATACCACCACGTTTACACCCACTGACCATGTGTTGGTATTGGCTGGGGATTGCCCACTCATTGACGCCCCAGAGCTTCAAAAATTAATAGCGACCCACATTGAAAGCAATGCATATGCCACTATATTAACCAC
>SXXA01000157.1 GCA_005791325.1 Actinomycetota bacterium
CGGTTAAATCGTTTATTTACCAGCTAGGGAGTGCTGAAAAGGCTTTTTGTCCCTTAAGGTGGTGGGGCCTGGGGTCCCCCCGAATCAGACTATGCCCCTCCCTCTAAGTAGGGGGTCCATAGCCCCCACACCTGCCGAAGTGGTTGTAATGGATACCCCCAACCCTACCCAGAGGGGAGGGAAAAAGATGCTAGGTCAGGAGTCTTCGGTTCCCCAATCCCCGACTAGGGCTCTAAGGCCCCCCCTTTTTTTTGATTAAATGCGTAACCAATTCAAAATGAATCGTATGCGGAAATAAATCAATCGGCTGCACCCGCTTGATCTCATAGCCCCCTTTAACCAACGCCCCCACATCCCGAATCATACTTTCCCATTGACAATGGATGAGTGTTATTTCTGGTATCAATCGATTCAATAATCGCTTAATGACCTCTCCGCCCAACCCACACCGAGGTGGATCTGCAATCACCCAGTCCGCACCACCATCACTCTTCTTTGTATCTAAAAAATCCAAAACAGACGACTCAATCACCTCACAACTTGGCCCGTATAACACATGGGATTGGGCGTCTAAAATGGCCATGGGGTTGGTTTCCACAATGACCACGCCCAATGCACCCCGATGGCGGGCTTGGTACCCAAATAACCCACCCCCTCCGTATAAATCCCACACCATGTGTTGCCCATGATACGATTGCATCACCGCATCCACCAACGATTCAAGTAACTCTGGATGATGTTGTGTAAATGCACCCATCCGAATGGGCATCTCCAGTGGTCCCACCCGTTCGGTGCCGCTGGTAACCCCAAATTCATAATGGCCACCATTTTGGTGATGCCATCTCGATCCATCTACCCCCAATTGATGATGCCACTTTTTATACTCACCTTGGGTTCCCTGTATCCCCCAAATCATGATCCAGACCAACTCACCAATTTGTATCAGGTCCAGTTGGGCATCCGGTGGGGCAGGGGGCAATAGAGGTAATCGATTCATGATTTGTTGAAGATGAGTTGAAATCACCGAACAGCGTTGAATGGGTTCAATCATTGCAGAGTGCCACCTGTTCATTCCCCAATCCCCATTGCGAGTCGCCTGCAAGCGGATTCGACGCCGTGATACTATCTCGTCCGATACGATCCATGGCAAAATAGTGGCTTGTATCCCAGCGTTTTGCAAACCCGATTCAAGCCAATATTGTTTGATCTGTCGTTGTTGGTGCAGTGATAGGTGCATGAATTGGCAACCACCACAGCTGCCAAAATGAGAGCAGGGGGGTTGAACCCGATCTGGCGATGGTGTTAGCAATTGGGTCACATGCCCAATTTGATAGGTGTTGCTTTGCTTTACAATTCGCACCACAACCTCATCGCCGGTTGCAGTATACGGCACATAACAGGGGATTTTACCGGCTATCCGTCCCATCCCTTTTGGTGTTACACTATCAATATTTCCATTTATAAGTATGGGTTCAGACATGGTGTGAGTATAGCCTTCGATTGGTGCCGACACAATCTAAACAAAAAAGGAGATGGGTAATGAAGTGGATGATGGCGTTCCTCTTATCAGTGATAGGGTGGGGTGGTCTTGCCGCCATGCCGACCTTGTTGCAAGACGTGGTTAATGAATCGGGGCGGCCGGTTATTCCATTTAAGTTATATCGCTTAGAGAATGGATTAAGCGTTGTGATTCATCCCGATCAGCGGCGTCCGATTGTGCACGTCGAAATGATTTATCGGGTTGGTAGTTCGCATGAAGCAGTGGGTAAATCGGGTTTTGCGCATTTGTTCGAACACATGATGTTTCAGGGTTCCAAGCATGTGCCGGCGAATGAGCACATGAGAATTATTGATGAAATTGGGGGCAAATTAAATGGAGCGACTGGTCGAGATTTGACCTTTTTTTATCAAACCGTACCTGCGCATCATTTAGAAACGGCATTGTGGTTGGAATCGGATCGGATGGGGTACTTTTTGGAGGGGCTGAATCAGGACAAATTTGATATTCAGCGCAATGTTGTAAAAAGTGAGCGATTTCAGCGATACGAAAACCAGCCATATGGGTTGGTGTATGAAGGTATTTCGAAACAGTTGTATCCCCATCCCCACCCGTATCATTGGTTGCCGATTGGTCGTATTAACGATTTGGAACAGGCAACGGTTGATGATGTGAGGCAATTTTTTAAAACATGGTACATCCCCAATAATGCTACCTTGGTTATTTCGGGGGCGGTTGACCCGTTACAAACCATTCAATTGGTTAATCGTTATTTTGCGGATATTCCATCGGGTAACCCCGTTCCAATCCGAGTCGCACCGGTGGTTGAACTGTCTCGTTCCATGGTGATCACAACGGAAGATTCAAAAATAACGGTTCCCAAAGTGTGGATTGTTTTTCCAACGGTACCTGCATTTCATCCGGATGAACCCTATTTGGATGCCTTGGCCCATGTGTTATCGTTTGGTGCGTCATCTCGATTTTACCCACTGGTTAAGCAAAAAAGGGCGTTATCTATTGATGCGTATCATATAACAGCGGCATTATCCGGAGAATTTTATATTGAAATTACCCCTCATGACGGGGTCAATATGAATGATTTGATTCGAACGGTGGAATCGATTTTGGATGGGTTGAGGATGGTGCCGGTTGATTCGGCTGAGTTAGACCGATTTAAGAGACGCTATGAAATGAGAATGGCGGATACATTTCAGGAATTGGGTTCTGTGGCTCGCTTATTGGGAACGTATTTTTATTTGACGGGTACGCCCCATTATTACCCGATTGAGTATGCCTCTCATCGGCA
>SXXA01000158.1 GCA_005791325.1 Actinomycetota bacterium
CAACGGGTTAACCGGATACCCCAACTGCCTCAATACGCGTTCCGCCACAGCCCCATTTTGTCGTTGATATCCCCCCGTCATCATAAACCCATTCGGCAGCAAATCCCACGGTTTTACCCACTCACATACCACTCCCTGCATCTCACACGCCCTTTGAATAACCCCCTCAACCTCTGGGTCTTGAATGGCGCTAATCACCGGTCCTTGTTTAATAATCCCCGCTTTTTCAGACGCAATCTCTGCTAAAGAGTGCCCTAAAATATCCTGATGATCCAATCCAATCGGCGTCAACACACTAACCGATGGCGTCACAACATTCGTAGCATCCAACCGTCCACCAATCCCCACTTCAATCACCGCCACATCTGCCGATTCAAAGGCCAAAAACGCCATCATCGTTAATAATTCAAATTCTGTGGCATCCCCCACCGCCCACGCTACTTGTGAAAACAAATGCGCAAATAACGATTCTGAAATTGGCACCCCATTCCAGCATAATCGTTCAGTATACGACCAAACATGGGGCGATAGAAACGTTCCCACATTTAGCCCCTGTGCTACCAACCCTTGGGTAATATACGCACAGGTACTGCCCTTACCATTTGTCCCCGCCACATGTACCACCCGCTTTAACCGATGATGGGGATTGCCAACTCGATTTAATAGATCCAAAAAACGGCTTAAACAATACCGCATACCCCCGGACCGCATGGTGCCCGATAACTGCTCAATCGCCTGATCAAACCCCGTCAAACGAGTATCGCACCACCATCAATAATGAGCTGTTGACCCACGATCATATTGGCATGCCCCGAAACCAAAAATGCCACCACCTTGGCCACCTCTTCGGGCGTTACCAGCCGCCCCATGGGCGTCTGCTGGGTAACCATTTCCAATGCCTCCGCCGCACCCGGTATGGCCATCATGCTTTTGGTTGGCGAGACCCCTGGCAACACCCCATTTACGATAATCCCCTTGGGGGCCAACTCTACCGCCAATGCTTTCGTTAACGTGGCCACCGCACCCTTGGCCACCCCAACCACCCCATAACCAGGTAAAATTCGCTCATGTCCATAACTGGATACACTCACAATATGCCCACCTTGCCTCATCAAGGGCACCCCATATTGTGCCAAATTCAACAAAGAACGGGCCGTGGCATCCATGGTAATATCCCACGCCTTCGACTTAGTCGTTAATAAAGGCCCCGGTATGCCAAATGAAGCGTTGGCAATTATACTATCCAAGTGGCCATACTCATCTCGTATCACATCCATCATTCCACTAATTTTGGATTCATCGCCCATATCCGCCCGATAAATCTTGGCCTGCCCCCCTAATTTCTGAATTTCGTCATACACCCCTTGCACTTCCGTCATACTCCGACGAAAGTTCAAAATGACCCGATCCCCCCCCTTGGCTAATTCGATGGCAATGGCACGCCCAAAGCCTCGCGATGCCCCAGTAACTAAAACAACACGGTTGGTTGCCATTAGATATCGTAATACATCACAAATTCCCAAGGATGGGGCCTCAAATCCTTGGCTTTTACTTCATTCTGGGTTTTATATTGAACCCAATTATGAATCACATCTTTACTAAATACATCCCCTTTTAATAAAAAGGCATGATCTTTTTCTAGTGCAGCCAAGGCATCTTTTAGTGACCCAGGTGTATGGGGAACTTTGGCCAATTCTTCAGGCGGCAAATCATAAATATCTTTATCCAAAGGATCACCTGGATCAATTTTGTTCACAATTCCATCCATCGCTGCCATTAGAATGGCAGAAAATGCCAAATACGGATTACAACTGGGGTCCGGACAACGGAACTCAAATCGTCGTGCCTTCTCACTAACATGCGACATCGGAATTCGTACCGATGCACTTCGGTTGCGTTGGGAATACGCCAAATTAACCGGTGCTTCATACCCCGGAACCAACCGGCAATAACTGTTGGTTGTTGGGTTGGTAAACGCCAATAAGGCCGCCGCATGCTTCAAAATACCCCCAATCGCATACATCGCCGTTTGCGATAATCCAGCATACCCATCCCCTGCAAACAAATTGCGATTGTCTTTCCAAATCGATAAGTGTACATGCATCCCCGACCCATTATCCCCAAATAATGGCTTTGGCATAAACGTGGCTGTTTTCCCATTTTTTCGGGCCACATTTTTAATCACATACTTGTACTTCATTAAATTGTCCGCCATCTCAACCAAGGGAGCAAATCGCATGCCAATTTCACACTGACCACCAGTGGCCACCTCATGGTGCTGGGCTTCCATCGGAATCCCCAATTCTTGCAAGGTTAACATCATTTCAGATCGAATATCCTGCAACTGATCCGTTGGAGGACAAGGAAAATACCCTTCCTTATTCCGCACTTTGTAGCCCAAATTGGGAAATTCTTCACGCCCCATATTCCAACGACCCTCATTGGAATCAAGATAGAAAAATCCTTGGTTTTGGGTTTGATCAAATCGAACGTCATCAAAAATAAAAAATTCCGCTTCAGGACCAAAATAAGCCACATCCCCAATACCCGAACTGGTTAAATAATGAAGTGCTTTTTTGGCAATGCCACGGGGATCTCTGTCGTAATCAGCCCCTGTAATGGGGTCATGAATGGAACAAATCATGACCAACGTTTTGGCCGCATAAAATGGGTCAATAAATGCCGTGTCGGCAATGGGCTTCATTAACATGTCCGATTCATTGATGGTTTGCCACCCACGAATACTAGACCCATCAAATCCCAAACCGGCCTCAAAAAAGCCAATATCCACATTATTAGCTGGTACCGACACATGTTGCCAGGTTCCAATAAAATCAATAAAGCGAAGATCCACCACTTGGACCCCCTCTTTTTTTATGAGTGCGATTACACTTTCGGGCGTATGTCGTTCGGCCATGAAACTATCCCTTCTATACCTGGTTTTAATTTTTTAATACTCCATTGATTATAAAAAAAGTTTAGCTCCCACACAAGGTAAAGATTCAGCGGTATCATTCATTATCATCGATCCCTGCACTTTTTTATTCAATAGACCGTTGTCTTCGCTCAAGTAACTGCCGAA
>SXXA01000159.1 GCA_005791325.1 Actinomycetota bacterium
AACCAATGTTCATTATATCGATAGTACTGGTTTGGGAACCATTGCCCATTCAGCTCGAAATTTGTCGAAACTCAATCGACAGATGAATGTGGTCACCAATCGTCCCCAAGTAAGGAAGATTTTTGAGATTTCGGGGTTAACTGGTAAAAATATTCGATTATTTGAAGAAGAAGCCCAAGCGTGTGTGGAATAATAAAGCTGGTACATTCAATTACCTAAGGAGGCAGTATCTATGACAACCCAACCCAAAGTAACGGTAGAAGTCCCAGCCGAGTCGGAGTTTGTGGCCGTAGTTCGATTGGCGGTTTCTGGTGTTGCGTCTCGAATGGGATTTACACTAGAAGATATTGAAGATATTAAAGTGGCCGTATCGGAAGCTTGTACCAATGTGGTTCAACACGCCTACCCAGTTGGACAGCGTGGCGTCGTTCGTGTGGAATCAATTATATATGATGATGCACTTGAGATTGTGGTATCAGATTCGGGTGCGGGCTTCGACACGTCCCATATTGTATCCACTAAACATCATTCAGATCAGTCTGATCAAGGTGTATTTGGGTTGGGCTTGGGATTAACCTTTATTCGTTCATTAATGGATAGTTCGGAGGTTGAATCCAATTGTGGGTCAGGAACCATTGTTAGGATGCAAAAAAAGGTGCCAGTTCAGGAGGGATAGGTGTGGGGGTTGCATTTTTAATATCAGGGATATTGGCAATATTATTGTACAGTCGCTTAAAACGATTGGGATTGAGCCCTATGTATTCCCTATTAATCGCTGGATTGGTATTGATTGCCCCGCTTTGGTTGCCTATTTTGGGGCTGGCCATCATTATTTGGTTGGTGGCCACTCGAATGGGTTCCTATCGTTCAAACAAGCCAGTTAGTACCATTATGTGTCCCCGTTGTGGGTTTGAGGTATCAAAGTCTGTTCGGCATTGTTCCCAATGTGGGAATGTTATGACGGTTGGCTGAATTGAGTCCGATTTCACTCTATATTCATTTTCCATTTTGTGCTCATTTGTGTCCGTATTGTGGTTTTTTTAAACAACCATTTCATCCGGATCGGGCGGAGCAGTGGATGGAAACCCTTATTTTGGAAGCGAAGGGGTATTATGAAGAATGGGGAGCCCTGCCGGTTCATACTATTTTTATGGGGGGGGGTACGCCAAGTCTGATTCCAATGAACCTTATTGAAAGATGGGGTGAGTTGTTGGCTTATTTTGATGTGTCGAGATTGGTTGAATGGACCATTGAAATGAACCCCGTGGATACCCCATGGGACGGTTTAGAAAAATGGCTCAAATGGGGGGTCAACCGAATCAGCGTGGGGGTTCAATCCGTGGTGGATGCAGATTTGCAATTTTTAGAGCGAGACCACCCTGCGTCAACCGCTCAATATTGTATACAGTGGTTGCTTGATCAGGGAATCCATTCGGTTAATGCGGATGTCATTTATGCCCTACCAAGGCAATCTTTGGACTCATTAAGTCTGACCATTGAATCATTGGTGGCATGGGGGGTTACCCATCTATCCACGTATGCCCTAACCATTGAACAGGGCACTCCCTTTGCCAAACAATCAATCATACCCGCGGATGAATCGACTGAATTATCCCACTCGAACTGCATTCAGAGTATCCTGCATGAGGCTGGCTTTGAGCATTATGAGATATCTGCCTTTGCCAGGCCAGGGCATCGATGCCGGCATAATCAAACGTATTGGACGGATCAACCCTATATTGGACTGGGGCCCAGTGCCCATTCTTATTTTATGTTACGGGATTATGCCAATCCGTCTCGATTGGATTATTTGCAACGTGGTTTGGGTTTCAACCATGCCGAACCCCTATCGCCAACGGATCACTATCAGCGACTCATTTTAACCGGATTGCGAACCAAAGAGGGTGTATCCATGGCCAGCGTTCACCAAAAAACAGGGGTTGATATGGCGATGGTCCCCCAACTTCATACCCTGATTCAACATGGGTTGCTCAACCAAGAGAATGGATGGATTCGGGCGACACCAAGGGGATGGAATGTTCTGAATGGGGTGATTGGGCAATTGGTATGAGTTTTAAGGTAACCCATTACGCAAGGCATTCCAAGGCACGGGTTGGGGAATTAACCACCCCGCATGGTGTGATTCAGACCCCTGTTTTTATGCCAGTTGGGACCCAAGGCACTGTCAAGGGAATTTGGCCCCAGCAATTACATAACATGGGGGCGGGTATTATTTTGGCGAATACCTATCATTTATGGCTACGACCAGGGGTTGATTGGCTAAAAGAGTGGGGTGGGCTTCATTCGTTGATGAATTGGAATGGGGCTATTTTAACTGATTCAGGGGGGTTTCAAGTTTTCTCATTATCTGATTTAAACAGGGTAGATGAAGATGGGGTGACGTTTAAGTCTCATTTGGATGGGTCGCGTCAGCGATTGACGCCCGAAACCGTTATTGATGCCCAATTGGCATTTGGCTCTGATATTATGATGCCCTTGGATATTTGCACCCCGTATCCGGCCACCCCAGATCGCATGGCGCAGGATCTGAAGGTAACCCATCAATGGGAAAAACGGGCATATGAGTACTGGCGTCCCCAAGCGAATGGGTCGCAACTATTTGCGATTGTTCAGGGTGGGACTAATCCGGCATTGCGTGAGGAATCGGTGGCGGCACTGACCCAAATGGATTGGTCTGGGTATGCGATTGGTGGGGTGAGTGTGGGAGAGCCACGGGAATTGATTGAATCGATTATTGCCCATACAGCCCCGTTATTACCCGATACAAAGCCCCGTTATGTGATGGGATTGGGGTTGCCACAAAATTTAACCCATGCCATTTCATGTGGGGTGGATATGTTTGACTGTGTGTTGCCCACGCGGTTGGCACGGCATGGGCAGTTTTTTTGTGGTCCCAATGGGGATCGATTGGGGATTCGGCGGGCCATGTATCAGTCGGATTCCATGCCATTGGATCCAGATTGTAAATGTGAAACATGTCGGCAGTTTTCTCGGGCGTATTTACGTCATTTGATGATGTCGGGCGAAATGTTAGGTTCAATGGCCATGAGTATTCATAATTGCCATTTTTTAATCGAATGGGTTGCACGCATTCGGCGTCAGATTATAGCAGAGTCCCCATCATTCACGTAATTCATGGACAAATACTAGAATAATGGTAATATCTAGCTCATGACTCAATCATTTCCCCAATATCAACGTGTGTTATTAAAATTAAGTGGCGAAGCCTTTAAGGGCGACCGTGAGTACGGTATTGATCCGGCATTTTTGGTTAAAATTGCCAATGATATTAAGTTGGCCCATTCATTAGGCACCCAAGTAGCCATCGTGATTGGGGGAGGGAATATATTTAGGGGCATCTCGGGCGCTGCCCAAGGAATGGACCGCGTGACGGCGGATTATACTGGAATGTTGGCCACTATTATGAATGCATTGGCCTTACAGGATGCGCTAACCAAAGTAGGTGTCGATTCTAGGGTTCAGAGTGCCATTGAAATGAAAGAAGTGGCGGAGCCATTTATATTGCGGCGTGCCATTCGTCATCTAGAGAAAGGTAGGGTGGTGATTTTTGCTGGTGGAACGGGAAATCCCTATTTTACCACGGATACCACGGCTGCCCTTCGTGCGGCCGAAATTCGGGCGAATGTGATATTAAAAGCCACCCAAGTGGATGGGGTTTATTCAGCTGATCCTAAAAAAGATCCAGCGGCGGTTCGTTTTGAAAGTCTCACGTTTTTAGATGCATTAAATTTACAATTAAAAGTAATGGATATCACCGCTTTGTCATTAAGTATGGATAATCAGATTCCAATTGTGGTGTTTAGTTTGCATGAATCGGGTAATATTAGTCGGGTCTTGAAGGGTGACCCAATCGGTACAACCATCGGAGGGAATTAAAATGAGTGACTTAAAACAACGGATGGAGAAATCGTTAGACTCGCTAAAATCACAGTTTTCATCATTGAGAGTGGGGCGTGCCCATCCCGATATGGTGAGTAAAATTATGGTATCGTATTATGGAACTCCGACACCCCTGAAACAAGTGGCATCGGTGTCCATTCCTGAATCGCGGGTAATTTTGTTAACCGTATTTGATAAGGGGGCCGTCAAAGATATCGAGCGGGCTATTATGACCTCTGATTTGGGTTTGCCGCCCTTGGTTGATGGCACCACCATTCGCCTACGCTTACCTGAATTAACCGAAGACCGTCGTAAAGAATTGGTAAAGCAGATGAAGAAATTATCAGAGGATGCGAGGGTAGCCATGCGTAATCTTCGCCGAGATTATATCGATTCCATTAAAGCCCAAGAAAAAGAGAAGATGATTACATCGGACGAATCTAAGGGTAAGCAAGATGAGGCTCAGAAAATCACGGATGCGATGATGGGGTTGGTGGATCAGTTGGCTAAGGACAAAGAGTCCGACATTATGACGGTGTAATGGCCCGACCTCTATCCCCGATGCCCCATCATGTGGCCATCATTATGGACGGAAATGGTCGGTGGGCAAACGCTCGTTTTTTGCCTCGTGCGATGGGGCATCGTCAAGGAGCCCAAAGTTTGAAAACAGCCATTCAGGCGTGCAGAGAGTGGGGTATCCCCTATTTATCGGTCTATGTTTTTTCGACAGAAAATTGGACGAGACCCAACGAGGAAGTTTCTTTTTTAATGTCTTTTCTTGGGGAAATGTTGGCATCACAGACCCCTGAATTGATCAAAAATGATGTTCGTATTCGTGTGTGTGGGAATCTAGAACCATTATCTCCCCATCTCAAAACACAGATACAAGAATCAGAAGGGGCATCGGCCCACTGTAACAGCTTACAATTGAATTTGCTGATTAATTATGGGGGGCGTGATGATATTATTCAGGCGGTTAAAAGGCACGTCACTTCCCACGGCATTGATTCCCTGACACCGGCTACCATTTCACAATCATTATATACAGCGGGCATTCCTGATCCGGATATGGTGATTCGGACGGGTGGGGATATTCGAATTAGTAATTTTTTATTGTGGCAATCAGCGTATTCAGAGTTGTTTTTTTTAGATACGTTATGGCCCGATTTTAATAAAGAGGTGTTTCACTCCGTGGTAGAGGCTTATCGAAGTCGTGAGCGACGATTTGGTGGGGTGCATGCGTAAGCGAATTGTAACAGGTCTGATATTGTTGGCCATTGGGATTTTGGTTATTGGAATGGGTGGCTGGGCCATGTGGATTTGGGTATGGCTATTGTCGATGGCCTCTGTATACGAATTGGTTGGGATGTTATCCAAATTATCGATTGGAACCTATCCCGCCGTTGCCTACACCAGCATCACAGCGGGCTTGTTGAGTTTGCAAGTGGTTCCGACTTGGTGGACATCTTGGGCCGGTCGCTTATTGGCCTTTGGGGTAGTAGGGGGGTGTTTATTTGAATTGGTCAAGCGATCGATTTGGTTGCCAAAATCGAAGATACTGGCTACATTGCGGATCATTTTGTTTATTTTGGGGACCTTTCCATTTATTTATTTGTTACGTATGGGGCAAGATGGTTTGTTTTTATTTGTATTAACCATGATGAGTATTTGGACCACGGATACCTTTGCATTAATCGGGGGCCGACTCTGGGGGCGGCACCCCCTGAGTGAGATTAGTCCCAACAAAACAGTGGAGGGCACGATGATTGGTGTCCTGTCGGGAACTTTAATGGCTTGCTTGGTTTGGGGTGTGGCTTTTCAATTGGGGGGGCATGTGGGGCCATGGTGGTTTTATGGAATGTTGGGGGTGTGGGTGTCCATGATGTCGCAGGTGGGTGACTTACATGAGTCGTTATTCAAGCGTCGAATAGGTGTGAAGGATTCGTCGCATTTGTTACCGGGTCATGGGGGTGTTTATGATCGTGCGGATAGTACCTTGTTGGTTGTACCGTTGGCTTGGCATTTATTTAATCCATGAGACGAATTAGTTTATTTGGGTCAACAGGTTCGATTGGCACGCAAACCTTGGATGTGTTATCTCAGTACCCTGAGTTGGGGCGTATTGTCGCCTTAGTAGCGGGGCGAAATATACCCCGATTATTGGAGCAAATTCAGAGGTTTCAGCCGGAATATGTGGCGATTAGCGACGAGTCGCTGCTTCCGGAGTTACGTGCCTATATTCAGCAGCAAGCATGGCCAATCACGATTATATCGGGACCAAAAGCTTTAATTGAAATGGCCCACATTCCGACTGATTTAGCCGTCATGGCCATTCCGGGAACCGTTGCCATTGAAGCAACCGCTACGTTTATTATGAATCATGTTCCGATTGCATTGGCCACCAAAGAGGTGTTGGTATCAGCGGGGGCGTGGGTCATGCAATTGGCCCGCACCCATCAGGTGTCAATTTATCCCATTGATTCGGAACATTCCGCCATTGCACAATGTTTGGATACCGCCGATCGAACCCATGTGAAGCGATTGGTATTAACCGCATCTGGGGGGCCATTTCGACAACGGATGGATTTGTCTAACGTGACATTAGATGATGCCTTAAAACATCCAAAATGGGTGATGGGGCCAAAGGTAACGATTGATTCATCAACCCTCATGAATAAGGGGTTGGAGGTGATTGAAGCTCATCATTTATTTGATGTGCCAATCGATCAAATTGATGTGTTAGTACATCCCGAATCCGTTGTTCATGGTATGGTGGAATTTTGTGATGGCCAATGGGTGGCCCATTTATCGGGGACGGATATGCATTACCCCATTCAGCATGCATTGTCTTATCCATCCCGTTTGCCGTCTCATTGGCCTCGTTTGTCATGGCCATTCGGGACCATGACATTTGAATTACCAGATATGATTCGATTTCCTTTGTTACGATTGGCGATTGATTGTGGCCGACAGGGAGGGAGTGCGCCAGCGGTCTTAAATGCGGCCAATGAAGCCATGGTTAACTTATTTTTAAATAAAAAATGCGGATATTTGGATATTTCAAATCGGGTGCTACAAGAAGTTGATACATTTAAACATTGCCATCCAACGTCAATAGATGATATTGTTCAAATTGATTCTGACGTTAAGCATCGTATTTATCAATCCGTAACGGGGTAATAGGTAGGGGGAAATATGACGACACAAGGTTCAACCATGACGGAACGCCATCAGTTGGCGGTGGCACTCAATGCCATTTTTTATGATAGTCCCGGCCGTATTACGTCATATTTTTCATTATTTGAATCGTGGACGATGTTTCGAGAGAATTGGGGATTGGTGGCGGCACAACTATCGGATCGGTTATTGGACATTGCCACAACCCGATTTAAAGCATTTAATTTGGATCGACTATTGCAAGTATGTGAGGATAAAGGGGTGCACTTGCTTTATTGGGATTCACCGTATTACCCATCTTTGCTCAAAGAATTGTCTGATGCACCACCTGTTTTGTATGTGAAAGGGCAGTTGGCTACCTTACAGGCGGATTGTTTGGCCGTGGTTGGGTCGCGACGCATGACGGAGTATGGTCGTAAAGTAACAGTGGCGTTTGTGTCTGAATTGGTTTCCTCATTTGTGATTGTATCTGGGTTGGCACATGGGGTGGATGGGACAGCGCATCAAGTCACACTCGATCAAGGGGGGCGAACCATCGCGGTGGTGGCCACGGGGTTAGATGTTATGTATCCGTCAGCTCATCGGGAGTTGAGTCGTTCGATCATCGAACGCGGCGCCATCCTGTCTGAATATCCCTTGGGAACGGACGCCGCACCTTATCGGTTTCCGCAACGCAACCGATTAATATCTGGGTTATCACGGGGTGTTTTGGTAACAGAATCAGCTATAAAAGGAGGGGCCATGTTAACAGCATCTGAGGCGGTGTCACAAAATCGAGATGTATTTGCCGTGCCGGGATCGGTGTTTAACGAATTATCGGATGGGACCCATCATTTAATTAGGCAGGGGGGGAAATGTGTGACCCATCCCAAGGATATTTTAAAAGAATACACCTATTTGCCACTACCATTTACGGAATCAAAACGGCCAGAGGCATCAGTGGGGACATGGGTGGCACCAGTGTTGGAACCCGCCCATCAGGTGGTGTATGATGCTTTGGCACAGGCACATGAGTTAAATGACTTGGTGATAGAAACGGGGTATCCAGTGCATGTGTTGCTCCCGATTTTGACCTTGCTTGAATTAAATGGGCATATTGAATTGGTTCCGGGGAATCGGTATCAGCGTTGTGTATAATATCGAGTTAAAGAATGCGTATTTGACACAGTTGGAGATGGGGGACACGATTCAGGGTGTATCGCGATCGATCCCACTGG
>SXXA01000160.1 GCA_005791325.1 Actinomycetota bacterium
ATTTTTTAACCAAATAACGAATATCAAATTCACGAATATGCCACCCAATTAATAAATCGGGGTCTCGCGCATTAATTAACTGAATGAGCTGGGTTAATAACTCTGATTCTGTATCAAAAAAGAATAGGGTATCCGTATTAATACCCTCGCCCATCATTAAGATATGACGATATTCACCAAATGAGTCATACCCATGAATGGCAACAGAATACAAAAATTCCGCCGTCCCACTGGCTTCAACATCCAGCGACATCACCCGCCAAGGAACCAGAAAACGTTCCGATGACGATTGAAGCCCCCTCCCATCCAATTGCAAATGAGACACAAATGAACTGGTTAAACGGGTCATTCGCCACCACAATACAGGGTCAATTTTTTCAGAAACAGTGCTACCCAATTGGCGAAAGTGAGTCGCCCAAACACGGCGTTCTAAAGGGGTCGAACAGCGCAGAATGACCACCGATTCTTTGGAATAAGTGTAACGATCGTGCGGAATGGGTTCAGGCAATACCAGTTGGGATGTCGGATTGTATAATAACAAGGGATAATAAACCGGTTCATCAATACTAAATCGTTGATTATTGGCGGAAATCAAGGTCACCAATACCCGATTATGGACCAATTGCACATCCAACACATACGAACTAACCTGCATGATCAAACTGTTCTTTTATCTGAATCGCTGATTCAATAGCACCCCATGAATCCCCCCGAACCGTCCAATCCCCCAATCGCCCCAACCGTAGTGATGGATCCAAATAAACCGAATCGGTGGCCTCACCCATTGTGGCATACAACCACCGATGAACTTGGGTATCGATAATAGCTGGTGCCCATTTGGTGACGCCCAAAAATGATTGGGTCAATTGATCCCCCACCCAATCTAGAGGGGCATCCACATTGGCCTTCGACCATCCGTCCGAAGCGTGTAATGTCCAGAGTTTCAAATCTGGACGGCGTTGGGGTTTGGATGTGGTATCAATCATGGTTCCTATAACAGACTCTCCCCAAGCCATATCCACGCCCATGTCAGGCCCCAATTCAGAACACAACAAAACCGTAAAGGTCGGGCCCATTTGTATGGTTGGAGGTGACAAAAAGTCACATGACAAGGCGTGGGATTGTTCAGGTGGGTTGGCCAAAAATACCCATTCAAAAAATTCCGGATACGCACCCTCTAATGTGGTAAGTTGCCAACCCATGTCTGTTGGTTGAATTCCCACAATTCGAGTGGATGGGGTGATGCATAAACCCCTTGCCAAATAACGGGAAATGGCATTGTGGTAGGGCACACCAACCCAACGAATATGAGGGTTGGTAATCGGCTGCAATCCAAAGGGCTCAATGCGTGCCAAGCGTGGCATCCATGGCATTATAACACCTGCCGATTCCAACTCCTGCAATAGCGGATGCCCAGGTCGATCACTCAAATAAGGAGCCCCCATATCATGTTGTCCCACGTCCAATCTCCGGCCACACAATCGTCCACCCGGCCCCCTGCTTTTTTCAAACAACTCAACATTATGACCATCCGATTGCAATAATTTACCTAAATAAAGACCACTTAGCCCAGCCCCCACAATCGCTATTTTACTCATCATACGCCTCCTGATGATGCAAACTCGACAGCAACCGTTCCCCCACCACCCGATTAATATCAACGACCATTTTAATATCGGATTCATACTCCACTGATTGAACCTGTCCATATTCATGAAATTGATGAACAATATCCATTCGTTGATACGGGATTCGAATCGTCAGAAGTTGCCGAAATGACGCCAAATGAGTATCCAGTGCCATTAATAATGTCTCGAGTCGTTGCCCCGTTATGGCCGATAAATGGCAATGGGGTAAAGAGCCTAGCAAACGGGGCCAGTCCCCCTCTGGTAAGGCATCAATTTTATTAAAAACCATTATCTGGGGAGTACTGCCCGCACCCAATTGTGCAACCACCTCATTCACAACCGCCACCATATCTAGCCATCGCGGATTGGTTGAATCAACCACATGTAATAATAGGTCAGCTTGGGTTACCTCTTCTAATGTGGTTTTAAACGAGCTCACCAGCTGGTGGGGTAATTTTTGAATAAACCCAACTGTATCGGTAATTAAAAGTTGGTCAGAAGAGGGTAATTTTAGAGAACGAGTCGTTGGATCAAGGGTTGCAAATAATAAGTCTTCAGCCAACACATCCGACTGGGTTAATCGATTGAGCAGGGTTGACTTCCCCGCATTGGTATACCCAATAATGGCAGCCGACATTAAAGGCACCTGAAACCGGCGATCACGTTGCACCACTCGCTGAACACTAATTTTATCAATTTTTTCTTTAATCACTGATATTCGCTTCCGAATTTGGCGCTTGTCCACTTCCAATTGTTTTTCACCCGGTCCACGGGTTCCCACCCCACCACCCAATCGAGATAAATGGGTCCACATGCGGGTTAATCGTGGCAATGAATAGGTTAATTGGGCAAGCTCAATTTGCAATTGTGATTCAGCCGATCTAGCGCGCAAAGCGAAAATATCCAAAATTAAACCGGTTCGATCTAATATTTTAACTTGTAAAGCACGCTCAATATTACGCAATTGTGCCGGAGTAAGCTCATCATCAGCAATAACAATATTGGCGCAGGTATCATGAAGCAATTCTTTTAATTCTATTAATTTTCCAGATCCCAAATAAGTAGAGGGATGGGCGGATGCACGAGATTGGGTAAAACGGGTTACAACGGTCACGCCAGCCGTACGCGCCAACTCGGATAACTCAGATAACGACTCCGACAAAGTCCAGTCAGCATTGGGCGAATCAACGCCAATCAAAATTGCCAACGGCTGCTCACCAAATGTGGTAGGGACTAAAGTAATCGCAATAACTCCAATAAATCAGGGTTTGGATTAGACTGAACCATACGGGTAAGCTGGGAACGTGCCTGATCTACACGGCCAGCACGTCGCACAGCTGCTACGAATGGTTGAAAAAACACAGTTGAACCAGGATTTAAAACAATCAAATTAAAGTATAATTCAGAGACACGCTTCCAATTTTGTTGATTTGAATACAAAATAATTAAAAATTGAATACCCTCCGAAAAATCAGGTCGACTTTTCAGTTCATCTTCCATAACACGAATGGCATCATCTACCCGCCCCATTCGACTGTAAGTATCCGCCAACCCAACACGCAAATTATTAAAATCGGGCTGACGCTCCAAAATATACTCATATTGTTGCAAGGTTAAATCTACTCGGCCCTGTCGGCGGTACAAATCCGCCAAATTATACCGAGCCTCCATCATATTAGGGTCCATTTCAATGGCTTTTAAATAAACCAGCAAGGCCTCATCCAACCGGTTATTAACATGCAAATGATGGGCATAATTAAGTTGAAACAACGGATTTTTGGAATCCAATACTGCAGCTTGCCGAATGGCACCGGATGCCTTTTCGAGATAAATCTTGGCTTCATCAGGTGGTAGCAATGCGGCACGAGCCGACCAGACGGCTGCCAACCGATTGTATTGCCAAGGACTATATCGATCCAAATCGATACAATTGTAATAAATAGACTCTGCTTTGGATAAAGCATCCAACCGCTCCGGAATCCCCAAATTGGTTTGGCCAGCGATCGACTCGTATGACTTTGCCAATGCCATTAAATATTGGGTTTCCCATGGGGTGTATTCAACTGCCTTTGAAAATTCATATACGGCCATTTGAAACAAGCCCATTGAATCGTATTGAAACCCATCTCGGTAATGACGTTCAGATAAAAATGGGTAAAAAAACCAAACACACGCAACAACGGCAACCATTGATAACAAAGCATAACTAAGCCACTGAAACGGGGATAATTTGAAAATGTCAATAACTGGGTCAGTAGACAACGGGGATGTTGATGACGAAACGGACTGGTTAGGTTGAATCTGCTTCCTACGCGACTTAGTCATCAGATTTCTCAAAATCGGGATGCAATGCCATGGCCCAAGACAATCCAACACAAATATAAAATAAAACCATGGTGGCAACCACGCCAAAATTAAATAACACTTGCCCCAAGTAAATAATCCCACCCACCATTAAGCCCACCATAAAAAAACGATACGGAGAATCTGATAAGCGTTTAAGAGCGGTTAGAACCAACAATATCCAGCCCAATATAATGCCAGCATAATATATCAGTGACGCAATGATACCACGTGTCGTTGTGTTATTTAGATATTCATTATGTAAACGATCAGGGGTAAAGTTATGGCCACCTTCTAAAATACCATAATCAGGACGACGATAAACCGGATACATAAACTTGGTAGTATCCAATCCAGAGCCAATCAGCCAATAATCCCTTGTCCATGGTATGGCCGTCTTCCACATTGATACGCGGGCTGACCCCCCCTCTTTACGAAAGGCTTCCAATTTGCCGCGAACATTATACACCGCCGCTAATTCAATGGGATCGGATGATGGCGTGGCTGACTTGTAAAATGTATCTTTGATTAACAAGGGCAAGGCGGGCAGTGTAATAACCAGCAAAAAAGAAACCAAGGTAGATAGAATCCAGCACTTTGATTGAGAATCAACCGAATCGTTTTTTCGAAGTATTAAATAAAAACATGCCAGCATAATTCCTGAAACGATCACCACATTGGGCAGTGCTAATGCCACGAACTGCAATTGGGCAAATATCATCACAATTAATAATCGCCCCACAAAATACCGAATGGCCATGGATTGACGATAAACCCAAAAAATACTACCTGCTAATAGGAGGAGTTTGATTGGCAAGACCACCCAATTCGACATACCAAAAAATGGAGCCGGAACAAAGGTAATAAAAAACAGCAAAGTAGATACCACAGCAAGGGAACCGATATAATAGAAGTGGTTCGTCACATCAGAATAATAGCGACGATGTAACCAACCCCAAAACAACAATATCCCC
>SXXA01000013.1 GCA_005791325.1 Actinomycetota bacterium
AGAACGATTCGGCTGGGCAATTGGAATTAGCACACTCTTGGTTATCGCCTGTGGAATTGGCACAATGGCGCAAACCGTTAATGATCCTGATTATGAAGAATTTAAGCGGTATGAAGCCTTTCGAAAATCCAAAATTGATGCGGCTGAGAAAGAGAAGCAAGACGGTGCCAAGGCGGTGTATGATGACTTTTTGTTGTATAAAGAATATCGGGCCATGCAACAAAAAGAGGGTGCTAAACCATCTGAAATAACACCTGTTGTTGCACCTGCTACTGTGGTGCCTTCGGCAACGGGTTCCCCCCAGCCAGTGGTAGAGGTGGCCCCATCCCCCGCTACTGTTTCACCGGCGTTGGGTAGGGATATTCGTGAAGCTGAATTTAAAGAAGCCTATCGTCGTTATCGATTGTTAAATACACTCGAAACCACATCCACCCCCATTGTTACGGCTGCCAATCGACCCTTGTCGGTATCTTGGGATTGGGTGACTCGGTTGGGGCATGTGGTATTGGATTACCAGACTGCGGGCCCGTTGGATACATTTCGTGGCTGGGAATGGGGATTTGGGGGTCGATTAGTGCTTCCAATTGGCGCGAATACGGCCATTTCATTGGGTCCAGAATTGGTGTTTTCGGGTGTCACCTCCACCGAAAAAGACAAGTATGGGCATGACATCCAACAACAATTTACGATTTTGCGGATTCCAGCACAAATTCAGCAAAGAATTGGGGCTGTAACCATTGGGTTTGGTGGGTATGTGGCGCGTGCATTAACCTTTGGCCAAACCCGTGTGACCCCGTTTGGATTGAAACTGACAGAGAGTTATCCCTATATATTAGAGGGATTGAATATGGGGACGACCCTCTCATTCATGATTGCCATGGGGGATATTCAACTGGGTGTGTATTCTGATTTCCCCATGTCCAATTGGGTGCAACCGGTGATGAATGGGCGTGAGTCGCGTATGGCCTCGTACGGTGTGGTATTATCGGCCCGTATGTAGATATCCACAGGGAACAACGATGGCAGATCCCGTATTTAGGTTAGATGAAAATGTGGCTGGTTCGTGGTATGTGGATGATACCTGTATTGCCTGTGATACTTGTGTGGGTATTGCGCCCCGCCACTTTGTGTTAACCCCAGATGATCGGCATGCGTATGTATGGGCCCAACCGGTGACCACAACCGATGTGGCCCAGTGTCAACAAGCCATGGGAGCCTGTCCAGTAGGTGCCATCGGCCATGATTGACTCCCCCGAGGCACTTTATCGCAAATTGGAGGCGGTCAAAATAGGGGGGACAACGTGTTTATATACACTTGAAAAATGTCAGCAATTGTATCCTTACATTGAACGCATTCAGCAACTCAAAACCCAGACCAATACCATTGTATTAGCACATAGTTATGTCAGTCCTGAATTGCAATTAATTGCGGATTTTACAGGGGATAGTTTTGAATTATCGAAGTGGGCGAAAACCACACACGCGGATCGGATTGTATTTGTGGCCGTTCGATTTATGGCTGAAACGGCCAAGCTGCTGAATCCTAGTAAAGAAGTACTGGTGCCCAGTTTTCAAGATGGATGTACCCTTGCCGATTCCATCACAGGCCCCCAAGTGGATGCATTAAGGAAACAATATCCCCATGCTACATTTGTGTGTTATATCAACACATCGGTTGCGGTTAAAGCCCGTTGTGATGTGTGTGTGACATCATCAAATGTGATGCGGATTATTGAGGCACTACCTACAACTGAGATTGTATTTTTACCCGATCGACTCATGGCACAAAATATTCGGGTTCATTGTCAGCAACATGGTATTCAAAAACAAATTCATGAGTGGGATGGGGTATGTTACGTTCATGATGAATATGATCCTGCCATGATCGACTATATTCGTCAGCAATACCCCAACGTACAAGTGGCGGTTCATCCGGAATGCGCCCCCGCAGTGGTGGCCCTAGCAGATTTTGTTGGGTCAACCTCTCAAATGATGGCCTTTGTTGCCCAGACGGATGCCCCCTATTATTTTTTGTTAACGGAGTGTGGATTGGCCACCCGATTACAAGTGGCCCACCCAGACAAAGTATTTGTGGGAACGTGTACCATGTGTCGGTATATGAAATCCAATCGGTTGGCGGATGTGGAGAGGGTGATGCGCCAGCCAACAGAGCGGGATCGGGTGCTGTTGGACCCTGCTGATATTGAACCGGCCCAACGATGTTTGGATGCCATGTTTACCTGGGCATCTATTCCTCAAAAAGGCGGTGTGATATGAAACCATCCATTTTGGTAATAGGCGGCGCGGGTGTGGTGGGCCCACGGTTATGCCATGCTTTGGCCAAAGCTGGTTGGTCGCCAGTGGTACTTGATTCGTTACAATCAGGTAAACGAGATCGGGTGGATTGGGTACCCTTTATTGAGGCATCCTGTTTGGATTTGGATACCCTAACCGAGGTGCTTCAGCAGGCGAAGCCTGCGGTGGTGATTCATTTGGCGGGGTGTTTGTCTGAGGAGATATCCCTTGACCCTGCCAAGTGGGTGCTGCAACAAATGGGCACAACGGCTACCATTATTATGGCCATGAATCAAAGTGCTTGCCACCGATTGATTTGGTTGGGTTCTGATGAAATTTATGCTCCCCAAGATCGGACGATTGTGGAGTCAGATGAGCTAAATTCGACGGAATTATTTGCTATTATATTACAAGATGTGGAACGGTTGTTGAGGGCGTCTCATTTGGCAAACGGGTTGTCGTATGTGGCGTTTAGGGCCAGTCAAATTGCCGGCGGGCCGTTGTATGCGGCAAGGCGACCATCCCATTTATTGGGGCAATTGTATCAGGCCATCCATCAGCAAGTGCCGGTGACGTGGTGGGCAACGGATACCCCAGATGGGTCGGTGGTTCGGGATTTGATTCATGTGGATGATGTGGCATCGGCGTTGGTGTGCGGGGTTCGCTATTTAATGGATGGGGCGCCGTCGGGGGTGTTTAATTTGGGTTCTGGGCAGGGGATTGGTTTATTAACCTTATTGGGGTTGGTGGAAGAGAGAGTATCTCATTCAATTCCTCAAGAATGTCTGGGTGAGCTGAAACAGGGGGTAGCCAGTCGGGTATTGGATGGTCATTTGATTCGTCAGTCATTACAATGGGTTCCCACATTGGGTGTATCAACCATGATTGATGATACATGGCCACACGATGTGACATGAAGGAATCCAACCGTATGAAATCATCTCGTCCTTTTTCCAAATCCAAAAAGAAAAAACGCTGGACACTCAAGTTGTCAGATCATTTTTCGAAGCGAGATTTTGTGTGCCGTTGTGGGAAATGTAACCAATTGGTGAAGGTATCATTGGGATTGGTGGGCGGATTGGAGTGGTTGCGCGAAAAACTGGGTCAGCGGATTACCATTTTAAAGGGGTATATGTGTGCGGATGCGGTGGATCAACATCGGTCATTGCGTCGGAATTTTTATCATATGGGGGTTGCGGCACAAATTAAGTTGGAAACGGGGAATCAGTTTTACGAGTTGGTTAAAACGGCCTTATCCATTCCAGAGTTTAAAGGGATTGGACTTCATATCGAGTCACAGGTGTTACATTTGGATACCCGAAAAAGCCCAGAGCGACTCATTTGGATTGAAAAAAATGATGAGGTGACCCCCATTGCGGAGGCTGACATCGATTCTTACTTCACCATACAATCTCAACCCATTTCGTGATTTTTTGTCGATTCATCGGCAACTATCACCCCATACAGTGAGCAATTATTTGCGTGATGTGGGCTTATTATTAGCACATTATCCCTCCCCTCTATCGATGACAGTCACAGATTGTCATGACTTTTTATCGTTGCCGATTCATCGCTCCTTGGGGCCACGAAGTCGCGCCCGACGTTTATCTGCCATTCGGTGCTTTTGGCGATTTTTGGCCATGAAACACCCCGATTGTTCCAATCCATGGGCCATCATTAAAGGCCCACGTGTGCCACGCCGCTTACCGCGGGTGGTGGCCACGCCCACATTAATTAAGGCGCTGGATTCGGTGGATGATACGACGTTAGAGGGTATTCGATTAAGGGCTATTTTGGAATGTCTATTCGGATTGGGTCTGAGGGTGAGTGAATTGGTTCAACTTAATGATTCGGATTGGCGACCGGTTGATCATGAACTTCGGATTAGGGGAAAGGGGCGAAAAGAACGGTTGGTGGTGGTGGGACCCACGGTGATTCGATGGGTGGGGCATTATATTCAAAAGGTTAGATCTGAATGGGCCAGCGCGACCCAGCCCGCCTTATGGGTTTCCAAACGGGGGACCCGATTAACGGTTCGTTCCATTCAACGCTTGATTAAATCGTGGGGTATTCAGAATGGGGTCATGGTAACCCCACATGGCTTGAGACATTCGTTTGCGACGGCCATGCTAGAAGGGGGTGCTTCCTTGGATGTCATTCAAAATTTATTGGGACATGCTTCGATTGATGCCACACAAATATATACCCATGTCACCCCCACCCGTTTATCGGCGTTGCATCGACAATCCCCGTTGGGTGGCGCATGGTAAGGGGGTTTATTTGCGCTATTTGGATGATTTGGATCGGGGGAATATGGGCCCATCCTGTGACGGACCGATTGGGTAAGCTAACCTATCGGTTTGTTTGGGCAACCCCAACGACGGCAACTCAATGGTTGCCAGTATCGGGAACCTTAATCGCGAGCCAAGGTAATGTGATGACGGGGCAATCGAAGGTGGCGTTGGTATGGGATGGCATCACGGGAAAGGTGGCCCGGGAACTACCCATTGGACCGGTGCTTACGTGGGCAAGAACACCTGGTTCACTTTGGGTATCCAATTCACTCAATGGGGTGGGCGTTTGGTCGCTCAAAGACCCATTCAGTCGTCGTTGGCAACTGCCAACCGTCATTCCGATGCAATTGGCGTTGGATGATATGAATGCCGATGGGGTGGATGACGCCATTTGTCGTGGAACAACAGGCGTTTTGATGGCGATCCATGGGGGAAATGGGCGGGTATTGTGGCGGTATTCAGAACGGGTAGCATCGGTTGCCATAACGGTAGTGGATGTATCGGGGGATGGCATTCGAGATGTGTTGGCAACCAAGGGGCCTCGGATGCTGGCCATTAATGGGCGAAACGGTTCCCTTTTGTGGGGCGTGACCTGTAATGCCAAGGTGGTTGGGGTTCAGGTATTGGTAGATGATGTGGTGGCCCTCGATGATCGGGGAGGGGTATATTGGGTTGGTCATGATGGGAGAGTACGCTTAAAGGGAGATTCGGGGGTGAATTCACCCATCCAATTGGCCCCGCTTTCCGCTGATCGGGTGGTGGTCATGGGGAGCAATCAGGGGGTCATTGTGACCCGCTTTGGGGAGCGATACCCCCTGCCCATGGCGGGGCTGGTTGCCGCTGTTGGTGCTCATC
>SXXA01000014.1 GCA_005791325.1 Actinomycetota bacterium
CACGCATGATACTGGATACCGATTCGATTTTCAACCCAAGTTTGAGTCATAACATGATCTTGGCACAACAGGTTCATCACGCCTTATTAAATGCAATTGGGTTTTCAGATTTTCCACTTTCGATTGGTCGTTATTTTAAAACGGCAGAGAAGATAGGGGGTGATTTTTGGGTGGCATTTCAGCAAATGGGGAAGCGGAATGCATGGTCCGATTCGGGCGCTGGCATTATCACCCTCGAAACAGAACCCACCCAAGATGTCATGATTGGCATTGGCGATGTTTCGGGACATGGAATACCAGCAGCATTAATTATGGCGTTATCGGTGGGTATGATTAATCAATTATCCCATCAACCAATTGCGGAATTAATGACGGCGTATAATCGCGATTTGGTTAGGCAATTGGGGGGCTTGCCCACCACGTATGTAACCTGTGTATTGGCCTGTATATCGGTTGAAACAAAGCAATTGGCATATGTTCGGGCTGGCCATCCACCGATTGTTATCTTGCGGCATCAAATGGCCCATGTGTTAGAGCAAGGCGGAACCTTTTTGGGTATGTATGATGATGAGCAATACGAAGCACATGTGGTTGAATTAAAATCAGGGGATCGGCTGATTATATATTCAGATGGGGTAACTGAAGCGGTGGATCCGATTTCAAATACACCCTATGGCATTCATGGCCTCATTCATTTTTTTCAAGAGACGCGTGGCGTGTCACCCCAAGATGCCACGGCACAATTTGCCGCATCTCGTGAGGCGTGGGGCATGCCACTGGATGACCAAACATTGTTATTAATTGATATTCCCTAATCAAAATGGCTGATGAGTGTCGCTAAGGTTCGATCAGGATGTGATTGTTATTTATGGCACCATCTGATAATTTTTAGATTTACTTAAACCACTATTCCATTTTTTACAGGATACACAATCGTTATGATAGATGTTACGCCATTGCAGACTGGTCAAACTGGGCATACCCGATACGGGCCCTACCCCTCAAATGACTTCATTCACCCCATTCCCAATGCCTTAGATTTCCTGACCCCATCGGGTATGCCACCGCCTCTTTATGATCAGGGATGGGCAGTCCCACCTTGTAATTGGGTAAATCTATCCCCAACTGAAGGTGAACTTCCTATTCTCCCATTTCAGGGGAATCAACCCCCCTTTCTAGGCCAAGCCTCCCATCAGTTACCAAGCACTTATAAAGAGGCATTAAAATCCCCTTCATATCCCATGCCTGGGCGGCTATTCAATGATCAAGAGTCAAGTGATCAGATTGTCGAGAAGTTGTGGGCTACATTTTGTAAATGGAGTCCGAATGCGAATGGGAAGCTTGGTGAAACGGGGTTCGGAAATTCTGGATGTCCCTCAACGCTGAATGCAGGTTCACCGTTGAGCCTCTGCACCCAACTCCCATCTCCCCCATTGTGTGTTATACGTAGTTTAAACCCACTTTCCCCGCCACCCGTTTCTTTTCCTCAGATACCCCTTCCCAGATACACCGCGAATGGGTATGGTGAGGGGGAGGCAAATGATCCCATGAATTGATTGGCGGGGGCGCCCAATGCTAACCTAGATTGATAACAGGAGGCAGTATGCAAGCATATTTGGATTTGGTTAAGCATATTTTGGACCATGGTGAACATCGGTCTGATCGAACGGGAACCGGCACTTATTCTATTTTTGGGTACCAAATGCGTGTGGATATTCGAGATGGCTTCCCATTGTTAACCACTAAAAAAGTGCTATTTGACAAAGTGGTGGCGGAATTGTTGTGGTTTTTACGCGGCGATACCCATCTATCTGGTTTGGGGGAGGCCAAAGCGATTTGGGAACCATGGGCCGATTCTGATGGGCATTTGGGCCCCATTTATGGGCATCAGTGGCGGAAATGGTCCAGTGATGGCGGGGGGATTGACCAATTTCAAGCAGTCATGACCGAAATGGCCACTCATCCCCATAGTCGACGGTTATTGGTCAATGCGTGGAATGTGGGGGATTTACCCAAAATGGCCCTGCCCCCGTGTCATGTGTTGTATCAATTTTATGTATCTGGACGCTATTTGGATATGCAACTTTACCAACGATCGGCGGATGTAGCGATTGGGGTTCCGTTTAATATGGCTAGTTATGCGTTGTTGTTGGAATTGGTGGCCGCCCACCATGGTTTAACCGCCCGATTTTTTATCCATACGTTTGGTGATGCTCATATTTATACCAATCACATCGAGGGAATGACCACCCAATTGAATCGGGATCCACGCCCCTTGCCACGCATTCAGGTTGATGTCACGAACTTCCCCAACTTATCTAGGGATGACATTCAATTAATTGGGTATGATCCTCACCCATTTATAAAATTTCCGGTTGCCGTTTAAAATAGGCATATGATAAAGTTTCATTGTTCTACACCGTTTTATTGGGCGGTTAGCTCAGTTGGTAGAGCACATGCCTTACAAGCATGTGGCCGTAGGTTCGAATCCTACACCGCCCACCACACTAATACAGATTCAATTTGAACGGAGCCAAATGTTAGGGTTATGAAATTTTTTCTGGAATGTATATTGATAATTGATTCGGTTCTGTTGGTGATATTGGTACTATTACATTCTGCAAAAGGGGATGGGTTTGGATCGATGGGTGGGGATGGTAAATTTTTTTTCCCATCTAGAGGATTAGAAGATGGCTTAAACCGTGTGACCATTGTGGCGGCTACCATTTTTTTATCGGTTTCCTTGTGCATTGGGTTAATGTAATGTTCAAGCGAATGGTGGGGATGGTCTTGCTTTTAATGGGGTGTTGCCTATTTCCAATCCACCTAGACGCTGCGCCGCCTCGTCGATGGGGACCCACTAAAAAAGCACCACCACCCAAGGTGGTGGTGTTGCCACCCTCTGGGCCGGTTGGCACCATTGTGGTCACGGGGAATCGATGGGTTGCTTCTTCGGATATTGTGTCGGAAAGTGGCTGGCAATTACAAGATGACTACGATGAATTTAAAGTTGCCCGTTCGATTCGTTCGATCATGAATATGGGTGTTTTTCAGTCTGTTTCCATCACCGCCAATCGAATGAATGGGCAGGCGACTCAGTTGGTGATGACGGTTCGGGAAAATAGTCTGATTCAGGGCATTCAAATTGAAGGGGTAACCGTGGTGTCAGACTCTGAGTTGGCACAAGCCTTGCAATCGAAACCAGGTGAAATTTGGCGTTTTGATGTGGTGCGTTCAGATGCCCGTACGATTGAAGCGATCTATGCCAATAAAGGGTATCGGCTGGCGAAGGTCGTCCATTATGAATCGCCAGAAGAGAATGGGAACTTGATATTTTGGGTGGATGAAGGGGTGGTGGGCGCAATTGCGGTGACGGGCAATTATCATACCCGTTCATATGTTATTTTACGTGAATTACTTACCAAGCCGGGGATGGTATTTCAATCCGATCGCCTCAACGAAGATTTACGTCGGGTGTATAATTTGGGGTATTTTACGGGGTTGGCACCCGATTTAATAGATCCGATGGTCTGGAAGTCGTTGGGTGAAGAGGCTCCCACATCTGGACAGGTATTGGTATTAAAAGTGGATGAAAAAAATTCCAATACAACCTTGACTGCGGCATTAAGTTACAGTCCGGTTATTGGTATCACGGGGTCGTTTAGCACCCATTTGGACAATTTATTTGGTACCGGACAATTGGTCGATGCCCAACTCCAGTTGGGTCGAGCCACTACCATTCAATTAAAGTATTTTAATCCTTGGATGTGGGACAATCGTCGATCTTTTATGGCACGTATTTGGAACCGAAATGGATCGGTGGATCAATTTATGTTGAATAGCTCATCGGTGACGTTTCGGGATGAACAGGCGTTTGGGGTCGATTTAATGTTCGGTGTTCCCATTTCCTATGAATTGAACCTAACCCACACGTTTAAGATCGAAAATGTATATTTGCCTGGTTATAATATTCAGTATTCGTTGCAAACCTATCGATTTGGTGTGTCTTATGACAATCGAGATGTTCGATTTAACCCCTTAAACGGACATTATGCGTTTGGTAGTTTTGAATATTCTATCCCATTGTCATCGAATTCTTTGGATTTTTATCGATTGGATTTGGAGTGGCGGTCCTTTTTTAAAACGTTTGATCAACAAACCATTGCCATGCGTTGGGTGACGGGGGCGATCTTTAGTTCTCGCATTGACAATTCTCAATTATTTGCGCGTGAATATTATCGCATGGGGGGGGCATATACCGTTCGGGGTTGGAATGATTACAATCCATTTGCAATTGGGTCCCGACAAGGCTTGGCGTCATTGGAATACCGATGGCAGGTGCATGATATGGTTCAATTGGTTGCGTTTGTGGATATGGGGTTTGCCAGCAATGATCATGTCTTTGATCTATCGCGTTACCGAATAGGAAAAGGGGTCGGGGTTCGATTTAATATACCTGCGCTGGGACCGGTTCGCTTAGATTGGGCCATGGGCGATTATTCCGATTCGGTGATTCATTTTAGTATGGGGCATGCATTTTAGGAGAGATGGGTATGCGTAACTACAGATGGGGGGTGTTGGTGGGGGTCATGCTTTTGGGTTCCTTCATTGGAGCCAATGAGGATGTTAAATTTTTTGATATCGATCGTGTGGTGCAATTATCTTGGGGAAAATTGGTAACGGTGTACGATCAACCTACGTTTCAACGGCTCACATTTGAATCGGATACGGCCATTACGGTTCTTCAGATTGGATTGACTTGGGATAATAAGGAGAATACGTATCGTCCGGCTGTGAAACAAGTGATGAGCATTAAAAAGGTTGCGGGGCCATCATCGGCAACTGAATGATCGCCAAACGATTATTGGCTCAACGCTTAGCGGGCTTAACAAGGCGGGTTCGGCCGTCTTATCGTGATCCAGATTCAGCCCATTTGGTGGTAGATGGTCGCCCAATGGTGTCATTTGCCAGCAACGATTATTTGGGCTTGGGGGCAGAGGTGGTGCCTGTACAGGGTCATTCTGGGGCATCGGCATCGCGGTTGTTGGGGGCCGACATCACCAGACTATTGGCGTTTGAGGCAGCCTTTGCAACGTGGCTGGGGTATGAGGCGGCGGCCATGTTTCCATCGGGTTATCAGGCCAATGTGGGGGTCATGTCTTCGATTGTAACCCCCCAAGACATTGTATTTTGTGACAAGTCCATCCATGCCAGTTTATGGGATGGTATCCGATTATCGGGGGCAACCGTGGTGCGATTTCCCCATCAGCAATTGGATGTCTTAGCACAACGATTACACCAACATCGCCATCGGGGTGAACTGGCGGTGGTGGTGGTGGAATCGTTGTATTCCATGGAAGGGGATTGGACAAATATAAGCAAGGTGATTGAGCTAGCCCAACTACATGATTGTTTGGTGGTGGTTGATGAAGCCCATTCTTTGGGGATTGTGGGGCCCGAAGGGCGAGGATGGGTGGCCGCTGGGGGGTGGCAATCGGGGGTGGATATTTGGTTGGGTGCGTTTGGTAAAGCATGGG
>SXXA01000161.1 GCA_005791325.1 Actinomycetota bacterium
CAGCGCGCAATTTAGAAGCGGTACAAGCGGCAGTGCGTGCGAAGGGTGGATGGGTTAAAATTGGTCATGCGTTATATTCTGATTCAACAGGTCCTCCTAATACACCAGAAGGGACTTATTTGGGGGTATTACAAGCCAATGTTGATCGTATTGTAAATGGGTTGGGGATATAAGTGTGGGTGCTGTGCACCCAGCCACGCGAAGGGGACGAGGCGCATTTGTGAACCCGAAGGTTAGAAACCCAGAGTTTATTTCTGAATAATAAGCCTTTAGTCAAGGGGTGTGGAGACCGAACCTCACATCCATTAATTTATAAAATAAACCCCCGTTGCTGACGTCGCACTTCATCTTCCCACGTAATATTAGCTTGGGTGACACCTTTACCTGTTTTGGTGACCTTTGTGTTGGCAATATCAATCATCGATACACTAATTGAATGGGTCGATGGCGGGGTGTAATCCGCATTCACCACATGCGATATGGTGCGTAAACGCTTTTGTTGGGCATCAATTTTTTTGTTTAATAAATCAATCATCACCGATGCCATCTGATTAAATGACTCAATCGATGGTAACAATGATGCCGCTTGCTGATGGGTTAATACTCGCTTTTTTTTGAACATTAGTTTGGCTTGTTTCTACCTTTTGGATTGCGCGCCAAATAATCGGCCAATTGTTGTTCTTCTTTTTGTAATTGTTTTAAGCGTGTTTTTAACCGGCGAATCCGAGACATGTTATCAAAAAATCGATCGAATGGTTCTTTTAATGCACTGGGTAACTGACTGGTATCAATCTCTTCTTCTAACTTGGCCAATAATTCAAGGCGTTCCTCAAAAGAGGACTTTTTCTTTGTTTTACGATTTAACTCAACATCGGTCATTAATGAGGCAATGTAGGCTTCCATGAGGTTCGACATTTCAGGCGTGGCTTATTTGCCCACTTGATTCGAACCGCTTCTTTGGGGCTCTAATGTATTTAATTTTTTAAGTTCAGCCATTAACATTTGAATTTCATTATCAATGACTTTGCTTGCCTCATTGAATAATTTGGTTAAATCGTCTGTGTGAATGGGGCCCAATTGATTTCTTTGATTGTTAACGTTCCCACTGGATTGATTGGGTCTAGCAAAACCTAATGGATCAATCATAGATACCTACTTTCTAACTAAATGTTAGTTGCTATCATACTGAATGAACCCCATCTAAGTAAGGGGGCAGTTTGCCTTTTATTCCCCTTATACCCATATTTTTGAATCATTAATCGTGCGTAACCGTCTTGTTTTTTTCTTCGATTCGTTATTTCCCTGACGGACACTTTGTTTCCATTTGGGTGTTTTTTGAATATTCCCCATTGGTGGGATAGCGTTAAAGCGGTATGATACCCTACTATGAAACGATCAAAACCACGCGTTTTATTGGGAATGAGTGGGGGGGTCGATTCATCGGTTTGTGCCGCCTTGCTTCAACAGCAGGGCTATGACGTTATTGGCATTACCATGCAATTACTCCCCAAAGAACAAGAGGCATCCGGATCATGTTGTAATCGGTCTGCGGTTTGTGACGCCCAACGCGTGGCCCATTCCCTTGGTATTCCTCATTATGTGATTAATGGACGAAACGCCTTTGAAACCCATGTGGTGAACCCATTTATTGATCGGTATTTATCTGGTCAAACCCCCAACCCGTGTATTGAGTGCAATCGGGCCATTAAATTTGATGTGATTCGTGAAGTGGGAATAGAATTTGACACAGAATGGGTGGCCACGGGGCATTATGTTCGAAAGCGTCGTCACCCAATTACCAAGGAATATGGCCTTTATAAAGCCATAGATACTAAAAAAGACCAAAGTTATTTTTTGTATCCGATGACTGAATCTGGGTTGTGTAAAACCTTGTTTCCATTGGGACGTTACACCAAACCCCAAATTCGTGATTTGGCTGCTCGATTTAATTTAATTACAGCGACCAAACCCGATAGCCAAGAAATTTGTTTTGTTACCAAGGGGCACTATGCTGATTTTGTTGAAAAACATCGTCCGGACGCCATTCACAAGGGGGGCCTGATTGTGGATTTGGATGGCAAGGTGTGGGGAACTCACCAAGGTATCCATCATTTTACGGTGGGACAACGAAAAGGGTTGCAGATTGCGGCGGGTACTCCCATGTACGTTCATGCCATCGACCCCCATACTCATCAGGTGCTCATTGGTCCGGGGTTGGGTGTTCATTCTACCCATATTCATTTGGGTCAGCCCACGCTCATTTCCCCGACCGAACAGGTGAGGGGTCGTTCTTTTTTAATCAAATTGCGATCACAAATGACCCCTGTTTGGGCTAAGGTGATGGATTGGTCCTCATCTGGGGCCACCTTGGAGCTGGGGGTTCCGGTATCGTTTGTGTCACCGGGACAATCGGCGGTGCTTTATGATGGCAATCGGGTAGTTGGTGGGGGAATTTTGCAACCCGCCACATGGTGAGTGTATCGCATGTATTAATTGTGGGGCAGGGGTTGGGGGGAACCTTATTGGGTTGGCAGCTCGAACAAGCGGGGATCCCTTTCAAAGTGGTTCAATCGTATCCCCGTCGAACGGCCAGTTTGGTATCGGCAGGTATGGTGGATCCCATTTCGGGCCAACGTTTTGCCTTGGCCCATCGGGCAGTCGATACCATTTCATTGGCCCGACGGTGGTATGAAGTATTGGAAGCCGAACTTAATATGCCCCTCATCAGCGACTATCCCATATGGCGATTATTTCGACACATCCAAGATTATGAATATTATCAAAAAAAGAAAGGGGTTTTGAGCGCTTATATTGAACAAGAATTAACGGACGTTAGGCCATATTTGTCCAGCAAATATGGCGGTATTGTGGTCAATGGATTTCAAATTAATGTATCGCCTATTATTCGGTATTTTGAATCCAAGTGGACTCAGTCGTCGACCTTGATTCGGGGGCATTGTCATCGTCGTGACATCCGTATTCATGGGCAGGGGATTGAGTGGAACGGGGTTGAGGCTGATTTATGCATTGATTGTGGGGGATTTGAGAGTGAAAAGGGATATTTTGATTGGTTGCCATATCGATTATCGCGTGGGGATGTATTAATTGGGGAAAGTGATCGGTTGCTTCCTGAGCGGGTGGTGAATAATGGGTATTGGTTTCGGCCGATGGGGGCACATTCATTTCAGTTTGGGGCTAGTTATGCGTGGGATTCGTTAACCCGCATAGAGGCTGGTCACGTTCATTTGTTGCAAGATGCCTTAACTGCATTGTGGCCATATCCTTATCGGATTGTGCGGATTGATTCGGGTGTTCGACAAATGGTAGCGGATGCCAAACCGGTCATTGGACGGCACCCTGATGTTGCAAGTATGGGGATCATGGGGGGGGTGGGTTCAAAGGGTACGCAATGGTACCCGTATTTGGTGAATGAATGGATGAATGCGATTCGGTATGGCCTTCAGCCACCTGATGATTGCAATGTGGCGAGATTTAAAGGGTCGAAGCCCTTTTACAATCCCCAAGGGATTCGTCCTTAGGAACCCAACGCAGGGGGGGGGGGCATTCAGAATCTCAACTGAAACGTGTGGGGGTATCCACTTGCGAACTCCCCCGGTTATTCGCTACACTGTCTTTATTATGGTAATACTTAAACCCTTTAAAGCAATTCGATTTGCCCCCTCAGCCACATTAGGTGATCAGTTGGCACCCCCTTATGATGTTATTTCTAAGCAAGACCAATCAGCGTTATACCAACAACATCCGCATAATATTGTTCGTATTGACTTTGGTCAGTATGAACCTCACAACCCCCCACATAATACCGTTTATACCCGCGCCTATTCCCAACTAACTGAGTGGCTACAGTCGGGGGTACTACAACGCGATCAGCGTCCCGCTTATTATATTTACCGTCATACTTACATCCTGCCCACTGGGGAGTCTAAATCATTAACAGGGGTGATGGGTGCCTTGCAATTGCATCCATTTGAAGCGGGACAGGTAATTCCTCACGAAAATACCATGCCAGGTCCCATTGAAGATCGATTGGCGTTGACTCATCATTGTCAGGCTAATTTAAGCCCTATTTATACATTAATTGACGATCCCAATCACGATTTAAACACGCTAATGGCAACTTTTTTGTTGAATCAACCAAGTATGACCGCCACCACTACAGCCGGCACTTATGAGCTCTGGATCATTGATGATACCAGTGATATCCATCGGGTGGGGGAAATGTTGGCATCCCGTCCCGTGGTGATTGCGGATGGGCATCACCGTTATACCACCGCATTACATTATCAAGCGTGGGCAAAGGGTCAACCAACGGTGCCCGATCCAGAATCAGATTATACGTTGGCGTTTGTCACGGCGGCCCAGCATGATGGCATTACGATATATCCCACCCATCGAGGTGTTTATGATTGCCCCTTTTTTGATTCTAATGATTGGTTGGATCGTATTCGATCGGTTTTTGATGTGTCGGTGGTGTCGGATGTGGGTTCGTTTACGTCACGGTCATGGCCGATGGGCACGATAGGTCTCGTTCATAGCCGTGATGTATGGGTTTTGTCCCCGCCTGATCCGGCATTCATTCGTCATTATTTTCCAACCAATGCGTCATTGGCGCTGAGGGAGTTGGATGTATCAATTTTGCAGCAGGTAATATTGATTGGGTTATTGGGTATGGATTTGGATACCATTGCAGCCAAGCAGCGGATTCGGTATTACAAGTCGGTTGTGGAGTTAGAAAGTGATGTGGCAACTGGGGTAACCCAAGCCGGGTTTTTGATGCAAGCGCCCCCATTATCGGCGTTGACCACAATTTGTATCGAGGGTGAAAAAATGCCACAGAAGAGCACCTATTTTTATCCGAAATTAATTACGGGATTGGTGATGAATCCGGTAGATCCGGGGGAATCGTCTTATTCTATTCATCAGGAGACACGACATGAGCACACGCATTGAAACCGATAGTATGGGTCCGATTGAGGTAGCGGATCATCAGTATTGGGGTGCGCAGACCCAGCGCTCGATCGAGAACTTTCC
>SXXA01000162.1 GCA_005791325.1 Actinomycetota bacterium
ATTGATTGTAGAGGTTGTACTAACATTGACCAAAGGTGGGACAGGCACCGGTGTAGTCCTGGGAGCCCTTGTCCGTAGAGGAGCAGTAGATATTGGAGCCGAATCCAAAACAGTTAGTTGAGAAATGGCCAAACCAAGCGAACATAACATACGCCTAAATGAAACGGGGACCCTAATGTCTCGTGAAGTTACGATTCTATTCATTAAACGACACCTTTATCCTTAATTGCATATTTTAGTTTAAAAGAAAAATGATAGAGACAATGGATCAGATTGTTTAATTAAATTTTATGAATGGATATCAATCATATGGATATCAATCATAATGATTCTTTATATATCCCCTGCAAAATTAGACGTTGCCCCTTGCCGATTGGTTTTTTTATAGCCCCGCCCTTAAGGCGATTGGGGCAATAACCCCTCATAAATCCCAATTGCCCGCTTGGCCATTTCCTTCGATGAATAACATTGTCCCAACATCCGTGCTTCCTCTGACTTTTGGGCATATACACCCAGGTCTGTTAGCAAAATCTTCGCACACCCGACATACTCGGATAACGAATCAGATGTTAAAAACCCCCCCGATGTCATTAACCTCACCCCCATCTCATTAATACATACCGCTGGCTTCCCCAATGCCAACCCCTCAAGTAAACTCAACCCCTGTGTCTCGGTTTTGGATGGGAATAATATAATGTCCGATGCCGCATACGCTGTAAAAACATCCCCTTGGGATAAATACCCCGTTAATATCACATCCCCCACCAACCCATTCAACTGAATCCAACCCTCCATCGCCTCTCGCTCCGGACCATCCCCCACTACCAACAACTTGACAGTCGGTACTTCTTGACGCAATCGAGCAAACGCCTCCAATAAAAACATCACATTCTTTTCCATACCCAATCGGCCCACAAATATTGCAACCCGATCATCCAAACGAATCCCCCATCGTCGTCTAAATACAGCCGGATCCCCATGATTCGCAATCTGATCCAACGATACCCCCGTGGGTATCACCGTCATCGGCGTCGATACCCCATACTCCTGTAAATGTTGCTGAATATCCAACGTTGGAACCACCACATGCTGACACCGATTACAAAATGTCTTGGATAACACCAATAAATCAACCGTTTGCCTCAATGCCTTGGGTAATACCGGAAAATAATGCAAATACGCTGCCCATAATGTGTGATACGTATGAACCACCGGAATCCGATGCTTCCAACCCAAATATTGCCCCAAATGCCCCATAAAAAAAGGGGTCTGAATATGAATGACATCAAATTTTAAATGCTTAAATAATCGTAACTTTCGGGAAAGTGGGGAAATAATCCGATACTCTGGTTGAAACGGAAAGGGCATCGACTTAAATCGCCATACTGTTGCCGTCGAACGGGTGCTACGGTCAACCTGAGGACCAATCACAACCACCTGATGCCCCAACGCCTCATATTCACGCTTAAATGTTTGCGTCGAAATGGCCACACCATTAATTTGAGGCAAATACGTGTCGGTAAAAATAGCAATTTTCACGATTGCGTTAACTGCCGATAAATAGACTCGTAATCTGAAATGGCATTGTCTAATGAATGGGGCATCACCAATCGCAAACTCTCTTGACCCATGGCCTCCAACCGCTGACTACCCAACACCCCCATCACCTGCTGGGCCAAATCATGGTGATTCCCCGGCTCAAACAAGGCCCCATTCACACCCGATTGAATCAGCTCCGGCAATGCATACCGATGGGCCCCTACCACAGGCAATCCACTGGCCATCGCCTCTAACGTGGTAATACTCTGTAATTCACATATCGATGGCATAACAAACAAATCCGCACACCGAAATAAACAACAATAATCAGACTCTTCCAAAAAACCGGGCATGGTTACATGATCCTCAACCCCAAGCTCCCGCGCCAACTGCAACAACGGGCCCTTCTCTCGTCCGTTTCCCCCAATAATAAAATGAACGTCAAATTTTTCTCGAATCAGGGGCAACGCACGAACCGCCACATCCACATGCTTTTCACCACTCAATCGGCCTGCATATAATAGGGTTAATTTGCTCGGCAACCCCAATCGTTTTTTAAGAGCCACCCCATCGTTTTTAGGGTTAAACACCCCCAAATCCACCCCATTTGATACCGGTCTGTAAGGCGCGGTCAACCCATTTTTAAGCATTAAATCAATCGCTGTTTGGGTCGGGGATGTCACAAAATCACATTGATTGTGAAAATCTCGTATAAATCGCCAGTTGGCCCGCACAATCCATTCCAACTGATTCACAAATCGAAATTTGGCCATAAACGTGGTTAAATTTTCGGGTAACCAATGATTGGTGGCCACCACCGGTACCCGATGGGTCGCCGCATATGATAACGCCGCCTTACCAATTGGAAATGGGTTATGTATGTGAATAATATCAGGTTGAATATGGGCCAAAACCCTTAATACCGAACGACGACACCCCAAAGCCAATCGATGATCATTTTTAACAAATGGAATTGGAAACGATGAAAACCGATGAATCGTCGTTCCCTCGTCTGTTTGGGTCCACGATCGATACGAATCCGATGGGGCCAATACGTGAACCTCATGCCCCCGTTTGGCCAAGGTCAACGCCAAATGATGTTCAGCGACCGCCCCCCCATCAATTAATGGCCAATACGATTCGGTTGCAATAACAATTTTCATAATGATGACTCCAAATGTAAACCCGTTTTCTGACACGCCCACACAAATAAGCCCGATGACCAAGCAAACCATTCTTCACTTCGATACCACAAACGACGTACGGGCTTCCTACCGTGATATACCTCAAACACACCCTGATTCTCTTCAATTAAATGGGCCAAACGATCCAGCGATTCTGCCGCCCCACGATGATCCCCCATTTCCCAACGAGCCACCACTTCCACACAACCCACCCAAATCCATCCCAAACCATTATGATAGTCCGATAACCCAATCAACCGAAATGGACGATATACCCACTTGGGGTCATACGCCGGTGCCACCGTTGGAACAATGGAATGGCCTGTCATTCCCAATCGGGCCATGGAATCCATAATGGCCGTTGCCTCAGTCGGTGATACCAACCGAAGCACAATGGCCAATAAATTGGCCTCCGCTGATAACGTTGATTGTACATGCGTTCCATTTACCCAATCAACCCCATATTGCCCATTCCAAAACACCTCGTGTAAACGGTGCCGCAGGCGATGATACCGATCTTCCAACATCGTTACATCGGCATGACTCAACCGACGGGCCAAATCCGCCACACATCGGGCCGCATGCACATGTAACACATTGGTGTAAAATACTTTCCCCTCTTTTTTAATACTATCTGCCCACCCCGCATAATGCCCCTCTTCAATCAGCCCATCCCCATCCCGATCTTGGGTATCATTCCACAAAGCCATTAATCGAATCGACTCAAATGTCTCTTGCAAATACGCCATGTCGTGAGTGTGTGCGATGTAATCATGAAATAATGCCACAGCCAATGAATTATTATCCACCGAAACCGAATAGCCCTTATCGTCAATATAACGTGGCTTGGGGGGATTGGCATCAAATCCCAAGTATTTGAGTAAAAAAATGGGTTGACCCACCCGTAGGGGCACCTGCCCATCGGGGGTCATCCAATGGCGTAAGGTATCAAGTCCTTGTCTCACCACAGCCCGATCATCCACTGCCAAAGCCCCCCAAGATGCAAAACAAAAATCACGGGCCCACAAATCACTAAAATGACCTGCCCCGGCCAAAATACCCAATGAATGATAGCGATTCCGCAAGGTGGTTAATGCCCGTTGGTAGGCTTTATATCGAATCGAATCTGTTATATGATCTGAAATAGCCTTATCCATTACGACCGGTTCACCATTCATCATGTCACTCCTTTTACTTGTGGGATGGGTTCAAAATACCCCCCCACTAACTTAATAGCCATTCAAAATCTTCTCGTTGTAATACGCGATTCTTTGATGCCATTCCATGATTAAGTACCCGATTAAACAATGCTTGTTTTTCTGCTTTTAATAATCCAATTTTTTCTTCAATGGAATCTTGCATCAACAGGCGAATCACATTAACGCGATTGCGTTGCCCAATCCGGTGAGCGCGATCGGATGCTTGTAATTCAACCGATGGGTTCCACCATGGGTCCATATGATACACATAGGATGCTTTTACCAAATTCAACCCCATTCCACCGGTCTTGAGTGTCATGAGTGCCACAACGGGTGTATGGGTTTCCTGAAAGTATTGTAGTCGTTGACGCCGACGGGTCATCGAAGTCGTTCCATCAATTTGAATCACATCCAACCCAGCTTCAAGTAACAGGGGATATAGCAATTCCAAATAAGATCGGAATTGAGAAAATACCAATACACTATGCCCCTCATCTTTTAACTGTACCAGCTGATCAATCAAAAATCGGGTTTTAGGGGATGGTTCAGTAACCATCGAATCAATTAATTGGGGGGCCAAACAAACCTGTCTTAAGCGTAAAATGGCTGTAATGGCTAAAATACCAGCCCGTTGGGGGGTGTGCTCCTCAAATGATTGACGAATGGTTTCGCGGACCTCACTTAATATATTCATATACATGGCCCGCTGTATGGAATCGAGAGGAAGTACCACCTCTGATTCAATTTTAGGGGGAAGCTCCGATTCAATGGTTTCTTTGGTTCGCCGTAACACAAACGGTCGTGCATACTGAATGGCCAATGATTCGGATGCACCAACCCCTGTTAAAAAGTACAAAAATCCGGGTAACGCCGTATCTAATATAGCCAAAAAATCATCCAAACGATTTTCGATGGGTGTTCCTGTTAAGCAAATTCGAAATCGGGACTTTAATCGGCGAATGGCCAATGATCGGTTGGATAATTTATTTTTAATCAATTGGGCTTCATCAAATACAATGACTTCAAGGGGAATCAAGGCGACCGAATCGATGTCACGTCGAATAACATCATACGTGGCCAATATAATGGTACCAGGTGCCCAATCCATTTCCAAGCGATCAGAACCGATATACTCCAACACCGAAACAGACGGCAAAAACTTTGCCAATTCCAACGCCCAATTATGTACCAAACTGGGGGGTAACACCATCATCATGGGCCCACAATCCGGATTGCGTTCCAAGATAGTGGCCAAAAACGCAATCACTTGGACGGTTTTACCCAATCCCATATCATCTGCCAAACAGGCCCCAAACTGGGCATCATACAAAAAGGTTAGCCAAGCAACCGCATCGGCTTGATAGGGTCGCAACTGTCCTGTGAAACTAGTTGGAATTGAGACTGGGTCAATCGCCGTAAACGACTCTAACTTTTCCAATAGTTGGCGATCATCATCAGATAATATCACCCGAACTTGGTGACGTTTTAAAATCATTAAGTCAATTAATCTCAAGCGGTGTCCCAAGGCATCCATGACATGGCGACGATCGGATCGTTTTTGGCGATTTTGCAACTGTAAAATGGCTTGAATGGCCATGATGGTATCTGGCGATAAAATGGTGGTGCCGTGTTCAGATTCTTGAAACGACGGAGGGGCCATCCATTCATCCAACCGAAATAATGTATCCCCCATACGAACCATGGGTTCCCCTCCCCCATCGGCCAAAGACGGCATTTCAACCACAAACGATAACTCCTGAATGTCGACCGGTTTCTGGTTAAATACAATCGAAATGGGGGGGGTGTGTTGGGATGCGAGGGAGATTAATTGTTGAAAGGGATCATCATCTAGAAAAAATGTTTGACCTTGTATAACAGCACCTGCACTCAGAATAAGGCGTAACAATTGCAAATAATCTTGTCCGGTAATGGATAGCTGAACCCATCCGTTGTTAGGTAAGAGTATCGATGTGGTGGTGGTTGCAAACGTCATTAAGTCGGATACTTTTTGATGAAATAGTTCTGGTTGTGCTTGATAGGTAATGTCGGGTAAAGGTGGGGCGGGGGAATGGGTTAAGGTTGCAATACAGGTATCCAAAATTGTTTTAATCCATGACAATGAACCAATGGCGCTTGGATAGTCCAACACATCGCCCCAATCGCCCCCCCAAGAAGATAAAATGGGAACAATTAATTGGCCGCATCGCAAAGCGGGGGTAGCGATGTAGGTCCCATCGTCATCAAGGCGAAGGGATAACACCCATTCGGGGGATTGTAACTGAACAGGGGGAATGCAGGTGAGTTGGGAGATCAGGTGTTGGGGCAATCGAATGGGATTTTTGAGATACTCTTGAGTCGAGCCATCGTCGCCCCAATTGGTTGCCCAGCGGGACAAATAATGATCCAGTTCGGTGGATTGTTTGGTGGGTTCAACCAATCCAATAATAGACTGTTCGAGTGAAACAACAAATCGTTTACCGATTGGGTGTAAGGGGTTTGGAATGGCTGGATCGACCATGGTTTGAGCGATGGCAAGGCGATCGGGTAAAATTTCACACGTCCAACGTTGGGAGGCTTTAATGGCATTAGACCACTGGAATCGTTGATTAGGAAACTGATCGACTTTGACCATCAGGGGTGATTCCCAATCTTGTAGGGATCGAACCAATTCATCTTCAATAGCACCCATGGAACCGATGACTCTGGCAAGTTGTCGAATGGCAATAGGGTAATTCGATGAATGGGGAGAGAGTTGTCTACCGTTATCTTCGAGGGAAAAAAATAGTTGGCCTAGGGCGCCGTGTTTAATGAACAAATAAGGCCGCATAAATTAATTGTAGCAAGTTCACGCGATAGACTGAACCCCCAAAAAGAATTTGGTATAAAGTAAGGTTGGGTATTAGAGTGGGTTTTGAACACCCATACACACCGAATTGGGGATTCAAAGAGGCCATCGAGCCCTTGGGTATGATGATGGGAATCAAAAATCCCCAGCCCCCCCTAAGGAAGGGCTTTGCCCTTAGAAACCCAACATGGTTGTCCCTTTAGCGTCTTGCTTCCCTATCGCTTGGGGGTCTTGGGGCCGGATGCCCCTGGTCTGGTGCTCGGGGATCAAAGGCACCGGACATACCCTCTTTCTACCTCCCTCTGGAGAGGATTGGGGTGGGGTTATTCATTTCATCACCTTCGGTGGGTGTGGGTACGCAGAACCCGCATTAATATGCCCTACAACCCCTAAATCGCATAATCATCCACCATCATCTTATCGATGGTCACCGCCACCATCTCCCCAACCCCCAGCCCATCCTTTTGAATCTGCGCCGCATTAATAATCGCTTCAAAGGGATGCCCCCACTCACTCACCAATTCAATCCTCGCACTAATGCCATCATGTCGCATGCGTTTAATGGTGGCCATAAAACAATCCCCCACCCCATCCCTAGAGCGATGAATCCGCACCGATTGGGGACGAATATAGGCCGTTATCTGTTCATCATGAGAGTGTGCCACCCCCAATTCAATCCCCGTTTCACTCATTCGACCATGAAACAAATTGACCCCACCTATAAATTGAAACACAAACGAATTAGCGGGATGATGGTAGACCTCATCTGGTGTCCCCACTTGTTCTATTTTGCCTTTTCGCAATACCACCACACGATCAGCCATTTCCATTGCCTCATCCACATCATGGGTAACAAATACACTGGTAACCCCCAGTTGATCGTGTAACCGCCGCAACCATTGCCTCAACTCTTTTCGTATCGCCGAATCCAATGCCCCAAACGGCTCATCTAATAATAATAATTGGGGCTCAACGGCCAAAGCCCTTGCCAAGGCAATACGCTGGCGTTGCCCACCCGATAATTGATGAGGAAAGCGATTCGCCAACCAATCCAATTGAACCAACGACAACAACGACATCACTTTATCGTGAATCATTTGCTTGGATAATCGTTCCGACTTCGGCTTAACCCGTAAACCAAACGCCACATTTTCAAAAACGGTCATATGTCGAAACAAGGCATAATGTTGAAACACAAATCCAACACCACGCTGCGATGGATCCACTGATTGTGTATCAATTCCATTCAACACAATCGCGCCAGAATCCGGCTGATCCAATCCTGCAATCATGCGTAATAGGGTTGTTTTTCCCGATCCAGACGGACCCAATAACGCTACAAAC
>SXXA01000163.1 GCA_005791325.1 Actinomycetota bacterium
GCACGCAGTGCCCGCTATCCGATTATCCCCCTCCCCTAAAGGGGAGGGTCGGGGTGGGGTTATAATGGTGGGTGCTACGCACCCACTACCGCAATCATGATTAGATGCATTGGTTATAAAATGGTTGAATTAATGGGTCAACGCATTATTAGGTTTAATTAATGAATAAAATGGGCACCTATATTCATATATGTATCGGGGCTTGCATTGTCGAAAGGAGACGGGATAATGAACCAGAATGACCGACCCGATCTGCCCGATTCAGGAGAAACTGCACAAAATTCCTTTTTAGACTTGGCCCCATCGCCCCATCATCAATTGTACCATTGTACCCAAATAACGGTTAAAATGACCTTTGATTCCGCTACCGTTATGATTCAATTGGGGGTGAATTAATCGTGCCATATTTAAAAATAATATTTCTTGCGACTTGGTTGGGGGGAATCCAAAGAGCCTGGAACCACCCATTGACGATGACGGCGAGACTCCTTTTTTAACACTATCTGATTCGTATAATGAGCAATTAAATTAGACTGCGTTAAAAAACGGCAGGGTTCGGTGAGTGCCACTCCAGACCCAAATCGTCCCCCTGACTCCATGTGGGGCTTTAGAATCATTAAGTAGCGCTTGGCTCTGGTTAATGCCACATACAATAAGCGTCTCTCTTCTTCTATCTGATCATCTGACCCCAGCGATTGCATACTTGGTAAATACCCATCAACCATCGAAATTAAAAATACCACTTGCCATTCTAAACCCTTGGCAGAATGAATGGTGCTAATGGTTAGGCGCTCATCGTCAGATCCCCCCCCCAACACCCCCCCCTGTGAAAGCTCAGGTGGGTCAAGCGATAAGTCGGATAATAAAAGTGGCAAAGAGTCGAATCGGGCCACAATCGGCTTAAGCGATTCAATATCACCCATCCTTCGATGATGATCATCATACCGAATGGTCATTAATGGTAAATAATGCGCCAATATTCGATCTAATAACTTGGCAGGCAGATCACGATTCTCTAATACACCCAACAATTGCTTGAGCCCATCCCAACAGCGTTTTTTATGCAGGCCAATCGTTTCGCCAGCACGTAATCGATCTAAATTCGATATAATTCGAGAAATGGTTTTGGCCCCAACCCCATCCAACAATCCCAGTACCCGCGACCAGCTTATTTCATCAGAAGGGTTTTGAATAACCTTTAAATACGCCACCACATCTTTAATATGGGCTGTTTCAAGAAATTTAAATCCACCAAATTTTTGAAAAGGAATGCCTGAGGCATTTAACTCAATTTCCAAATCATTGGAGTGATAGCCACTACGAATGAGCACCGCCATGTCATTCAGCGAAACCCCTTCTTCTCGAAATGCCAAAATTTGTGTTTTGACATATTGGCTTTGGGCGCGTTCATCCATAGCTTCAATGTAAACTGGACGTGCCCCCCCATCTTGGTTCGTAAATAATACCTTGGTGTAATGTGAATGGGTTGATTGACCAATGACCGCATTGGTTAAATCTAAGATAGGTTGGGTGGAGCGATAATTTTGATCCAATGTCACCACTTGTGTATTGGGGAAATGAGTAGGGAAATCCAAAATGTGCTGGATACTTGCCCCACGAAAACTATAAATACTTTGGGCATCATCCCCAACAGCCATAACATTGCCATGCCGCCCCATCATTCGAATAATGTCGCACTGAATGGCATTCGTGTCTTGATATTCATCAATCATCATGTAGCGATATTGTTCTGAAATCTGATCAGCAACCAATCGATTTTCCAGCGCTTCCCTAAAAAACAATAATAAATCATCATAATCCATTAGTTGGCTGGTACGTTTTCGCTCGGTATATTCTATGGCAATTTGTCGTATATCAGATGCCATTTCTAAAAAATTGGGGGAATCTTCAGCAATCACCGATTCCAATGATTTTCCCGTATTAACCGCACGACTAATCAACGATCCAATCGTTGACTTTTTTGGAAAGCGGACATCCAAACGCGATAACCAATTGCCTCGTATGACACCAATTAAATCGTCTGCATCCGATCGATCTAAAATAGTAAAACCCGGATCAAATCCAACCGTGGGTGCAAATACACGCAATAACATATTGGCCACACTATGAAAGGTGCCACCTGCAACCTGCTGACTGCGATCCCCTACAATTGAACTGGCACGCCGCATCATGTCGTAAGCAGACTTTTTGGTAAACGTTAATAATAATATTGATGAAGGATCAATTCCTTGGTGAATTAAGTGAGCCACCCGATACACCAAGGTCTTGGTTTTGCCAGAACCAGCACCTGCGATAACCAACATCGGCCCATCCAAGTGGGTAGCCGCTCGCCATTGATTTGGATTCAATTCATCTTTAAATTGAGCAGCTAATTCAAGCGCAGGTTGATAAGTCACTTTTTTAAATACCTTAATAATTGTTGGGGAGTCATCACCGATGGCAATACAACCGGCGTTGCATTGGCAGATGGAATCCAAACATAGGTGGGCACACTTTGTCTGCCAACCCGATTAAGCGCCTCTAAAATAGAGGGGCTTTTAAGGGTCCAATCCGCTTCTACAACCTGAATGTTATGGGCCTTAAAATAGGATTGAACCTCTCTATTTTTAAATAAAACCCGTTCGTTCACCTGACATGTTACACACCAATCCGCTGTAAAAATCAAAAAAGTTGGGGATGGGGCATGCCATACCAACTCCGAATAGGGGGTGCGAACAACCGGCTCTGCATGACGCGCCATATAAAACAATAAAAATGGGCTACATGCTCCCAATAGAATCGCAAGCCACGCATCCCACCGACCATGATGTTTGCCCCACCACCAGCATGCCATCGCCCATAGCACCAAGCCAAATCCAACCAAAACCCCCGTATCCACACTGGTTTGCCTTACCAAAACCGATACCAACCATACCACCGTCGCCCACAAACCAAATGATAACCACTCCTTTAAGGTTTCCATCCAAGGCCCTGGCTTGGGTAACACCCTTACCCAATTCGGCACAATCATTAATACGATATACGGCAAACTCACCCCAATCCCAACCCCCATTAATAAGCACCACCCTACCCAAAGAGGCTGGGTAAGTGCAAAACCAATGGCAGCACCTAAAAATGGACCGGTACAAGGGGTTGCAACCACTGTAATAAGACAACCACTTAAAAAGGCCCCCCAATCACCATCTTGGGCAACACCCAGCCGGGTGGCGGATAGCCCCATGGTCATGACCCCCATCATGTGCAAAGCCATTCCTGCCATTACAACCACTAATCCCAATGTTATCCACGGATTTTGCAATTGAAACCCCCACCCTACTGAGCCACCCACATAACGAATGGTTAACAACAATACCGATAAAACACAAAA
>SXXA01000164.1 GCA_005791325.1 Actinomycetota bacterium
CTCATATATTCTCCAAAAAAATGGGCCGAACCTTGTCAGTCCGGCCCAGTATATTTTTATTTTGTCTCCCAAAATGTTAGAGGTTTTGAGCCGTACACATAACTTTTAAATCGACTATATTTGCCCAAAGCACGATCACTCATTAAGGTAACCTCCCGACTGATAGGAACCGCTAGAGCCAATCGAATACAAGATGCATCCATCCCCAATTTAACCACCGCCCAACTGGGTTGATAGCTCAACTCCGCTGTGTACCCCTGATCGATTTGGTCCCCATGTCCACCCGTCCAAATAAAGGGGGTACTTAACAATCTCCGAATCCCCAACAGCCCCGTCCATTCAGGCGTCATCGCAAACCGAATACCCCCACCCACAGCCAGTCCAATTCCATCTTGATTGTCAATCCCCATCCTCAGTAAATCCGCACTTAAGCCCAAGGTCCACTCATTAGATACAGGAACCGCCAAGTTTAGTGCAATCCAATCTAGGGATGCCCCAAATTCTTGAAGGTGGATAATCTGATTGGATAGGGGTTGTCGGGTGGTTCGAACCAAACCAGAAATCGTATCAGAATACCAACCAACCCCCAACATAACCGTATCAAGTGGAATCATCAAGCCCGCTAACTGGGTCACCTGACCATCATTGGGTTGTTGAATCTCCAATCGCCAAGTGGCACGATGATGATTGGGTAACACCATGGTGGCCGGATTTGAAAATACCCCCCCTGCAGGATGATATTCAAATAAATCGGGAATACCTCCACCTCGAAGTGGTAATACCACCGTGGTTGCCCAGAACTCAGTTAGACAACATCCCAATAACACCATCATCCCCAAAGCGCGTTTCATGGTTGTTTCCAAATGGAATGGGCCAATATCCACCCCAACTGATTATCTAAGCGTCGAATCAAAACCCAGCGGCCTTGAGTCCCCTCACGAATCACCCGTTCCCCTTCATACAACTGGTGAATCCCACCCGACGTAACACTGGGAGCCATTCGCATGGTGGTATCCGATACCACAATCGCCCTTGGATACCGCCATACCCATGCATGCCCCAAGCAGCCCATGCCCCCAATACCTAAAAACCCACCCCATACCACTGGGAGTACCCATCCGAATGCCCACCGACCTGTCCATCTGATGTGCATCAAGCCGAATACCACCCCCAACCACCCAATCGATACCCATAAGACCCACTCCGACAAGGTAAATACCAACAACCGGTCTAGACATTGATTGCGTATAGATGGAGCGGGCTCTCCCCGAATGGCGGGCGATAAGACCTGTAAACTAGCCCGAATTAAATCGGACCGTGGCGCCATTCGCAATGCGGTCTCCAATGCCCATCGAGATTCCCCTAATTCATTTTTGGCCAATTCAGTATGGGCCAGTTGCATGGCCATCATCGGATCCTTCACCAAAGGCGGATGGGATGCTACCACTGGAACCCAACCCGTAAATAACATCCCCAAAACGACCCAAGCAGCCATAAAATACGTCATGTTAATGACCCCACCGATCTAATTTCTTCATCAGTTTGCGAGTTAATTGAATCAACTGCTTCACCACATCGGGGGACACTTGTTCACCAGAAAAAGCCACAGCATCCATACAATCAAACCATTCTAAAATTAAGTCAATCCAGTCATGATCGTTGGTGTAATCCACCAATACCCCCATTAGTTGAGCTGGTAGCAACCCTATAATCGAAACCCCCATCTTGCATTGAATGGCGACTAAAACCTGTTGTTGTAACCATTGCACATCAGAGGGGGTAGCAGGTCGCGTGGTTAATATTGCCAATTGGGTTAAAATAGACCCTCTCAGTTCTTTAAATTGAGAGCGATACCGCTTGCGTCGGTGACGCCACAACGCCAGTTCAGACAAGCCCATCAACAGAAAGCTGCCCCCCACGATCCCCATCGCCACTTTCATCCAATCTCGGGACGTAGGGAGCGGCCCCTTAAAGGCGGGTGAATACGGCAAAATAGGGCCCTTATAGGCCTCGACCTTAATAAAGAGGGGGGGGAGCATAATGGTATAAAATCTCTGTCTTTGGGTGGAATAGGCGGTTAAAGACACCCCTTCAACAGCCATCCGTCCCACTTGAGTGGGCATCAATTCATACACCACATTGGTCTGGGCCCACCCATTCGAATGAGGAAGGATGGAATGATTTATAACCTGATACTGAGTCGAAGTTGGAACATTTACACCAGTAAGCCCCAAGGTATTCCCCCAACCAGTGATGGCGATCCGAATAAGAAAGGGGGTATTTAAGCGAACCGTACCGGGCGATTCTTCCCATCTCAACTTAAATTCTCCCAGCGCCCCAGTAAAATGAGGTGGGGGGGGTGGCAGGGGAAGAACCTCAATCTCAATGGGGTCGGCAACGGCCACATGATTAATGGCTTGTCCTTGAAATTGAATCACAATGGTGGCATTTGGTATGGTTAACACCCCCGTCCGAGTTGGCGCAATCACCCGTTGTCGTAATGGCACCACCACACCCGAATCCGTTCGATTGGCCTGAGTCGATTGGGTGGGCACCCCCACTGTAATAAAGTCATCTAACTGTGGCGGGGTAACCACATAGCCCGCCTCCAATGGTCGATCACTATAAGCAATTAATTCATATTGAATGGGTTCCCCCACCACCACCCGCTTGGAGGATACACGGGAACGCAATGAAATCACCCCTTGTATTCGTCCCAGCTTTGGATTAACCGGTTCAACCACCAACAAATTCAGTGGTTTTGTTTTAAGAACTTGTCCTTGATGAACAATCACAAAAGGCGGAATGTTAAAAGATCCAGCACGTAATGGTTTTAACGTATACTGCCACCACCGCTGGGCTATTAATTGACGCCCTACCTGTGAAAAAGTTGTTTCTTCAGTCGAAGGTCCGATTTCAAAACCAGATAAATTGGGTGCGGCCACGTTCGACAACGATTCCACGCCCTTACCAGATACCGTTAATCGCAACAGGGTACTTTCCCCTAACTTAATGCTATCCGGTATTAATTGTACTTTAGCCGTTAAGCCCCAAATGGCCCCGCCCAACCCCCATAGCATCCAACAAACCCACCCCCACTTACCTACCAATGGATGGCCCCTTTGGGTCGGTTTGAGTGCCCCAATCGACTCATGCGATGCTCCAACTCAACTTCATAAACGGTGTGAAATAATCGATGTTGGAACTCAGAAGAAAGGGGTGTCATTTGACGAGCCTTCTCGTATCGCTCTGATTGAAGCATCAGACGATGCAATTGAAACACCGCTTCGGGGGAACCAGGAGTTGCCATAACCGCTTTGCGACTCCATTCGAGTGCCAATAATACCTGTTGTTTTTGTTCATAAAGGAACGATAACCATTGGTACTGTTTGGAGCGATCCACCGGAGACAACCGAGTCGAGTCGATGTGTAATAAACACGCAATCCCATCGTTCGAACGACCCACACGACTCAACGCCATGGCTTCGTTAAATCGGGTATGGGGATGATTGGGTAAGGCCTCACGAGCTTGTTGAAAGCCCCACAAGGACACATTGGGATAGGTGGCAGACACGAGTTTGCCAAACAGGGTCCACCCATACGCATCCAGCACGCCGGCAACGAGCGACTGACCCATACTTATAATGACGATCGCGACCCATATTCTGAATTGATCCATACAGCACCCACCAATAAAATCCCAAGCGTGATCCATACCCATCGGTCATCCATTTTCCGAGGAACCGATGGACTCGGTGCCCCCAAAATACGAAGTGGAAAACGACGGGGATTCTGATAGTAAGTGCCCCCCGTCATCTTGGCAATCTCTTTTAATTGGTTCGAGTGTAATTGAGTCGTGGCCCATCCTCCGCTAGGGTCCATTAATAACGAGGGGGTGGGAGAATAGGGGTTGGGAATGGGTACGGGACGAGCCCCCCCAATTCCAATGGTATCAATTGGGATGTTATTGAGTTGTGCAAGCCGAATCAAGGCCTCAACCCCCACCCCATCCCCCCCATCAGATAACAACACCATCCGTTTTGGACCAGGGTAGTCCCCCAAAATATCCAAACCAACCTCAAGCCCACTTTTTAAACTTGATCCGGACAAAGGTAATTGACCCACTTTTAAGGTGGAAATTCCCATCTTAAAATAAGTGCGGTGATTACCAAGTGGCATCTGCCATTTCCAAATGCCCTCAAAGGTTCCCAAGCCCACACTCATTGAGTCAGGCCATGACACCCCCTGTAGCAATCGAATCACCTCCCCGAGTCGCGATGGTTGAATATCGTGGGCTCCCATACTTAATGAGGTATCCACCACCACTGCCAATGCCATTTTTTCCTTAAATGGAGGGGTCGACTGGGCAGCTTTGGATTGAAAGACGTTAACATGAGGTTGCATCAAACCCAAAAGAAGGCTGGCGAGTGTTACCCAATAGACAACCAACCGTCGGGTATGACGGCGCAACTGTCGCTCAAATCCCCCCTCCTTATCTGTCAATCCCATGCTTGTCCATTGGATCTGTTGATCACGCAATTGTCGACGTGAGCGTCCGATTAAATAAGCGGTTGGAAATAACAGCACTAAAAATATCCCCATCCAAGGGGCGCCAAACGTGATCATATTCCCCTAAACCGTGTACAAGACAACACCATATCAATGACGACCATACCCAACATGATGCCCAACAACCAAGCATTCAAACTAACCCAGTGCCGTTGTTCTTCGTAAGTGGGTTGGCTGGGCCAAGTTTGGGACACCCGCATTAAAGAATCCAAAATGGCTGTCCCCGATGATGCCGGTTGATAGACCCCCCGACTCACTACGGCCATATCCTCTAATGTGCTGTTATCCAGAACGGGGACCACGATATCCCCCTCTAATGATCGCTCGTAATGGGGGCCTTCATTGGGGCTGTAAAGTGGAATCGGTAGTCCACCCGATGCCCCCAATCCAATGGCCAGTAAGGATACCCCATGGATTCTCATGAGTTGACTCGCATGAATGGGATTCATTTCATCGCCAGTAGCCCCCCCATCCGTCACCAATATCACCCACTTGTGATCCGACTGACTACCCAATAAACGATCCAATCCTCCCACCAACCCGACCCCCCAATTCGACCCGTCTCCCTCGGACCCGACTTGCACACTTTGAATGGCATCTAACACAAGCTCTTGATTCACCGTTAATGGTATTTGGGTAAAAATGGAAGCCCCCATGGATAGGATCCCCCATTCAACATCCGGATTGCGTTTTACCCAGTGGCTAAGGGCTTCCTTCACCACCTGCAATCGATAGCTTGGCTTAAAATCCATAGACAACATCGAGCGTGAGGTATCCACGACCACCACCACCGATGCCCGATATCTCAAAGGAGTACGAGATAGTTGGTAATGTCCCGGCGATGCCAACAGTAAAATGCAGGCCCCCACGACCCCCCAAAACCGATAATTGGACCACCTTCCCCAATACATCGCCCACCGATCCATCGGATAAAGATGTTGGTCTCCTCCCCACCGTAGCACCCCCTTTAAGCGCGGGGAACGACACGCCATCCACACAACAGGTAGCAGGCACAAAAGCCACACTGGTGATTGAAACATCATGGGCTCTGACTCCACCGATACAAAATAGATCGAATGGTCATGATGCGTACACGGTCATCCTCATCATGCCCCCTGGGTCCCCACATCAAATCATCCAACGTCTCGTGAATGGTTTGAATATCATGCCAAGTGGTCTCATTAACACGATGGTGTAAGGCCCGATGCCAATCGTCTAACGTGTCATGCCGCGATACCTGATACCACTCATTCATTAAGTCAAACCATAATTCTCGCCACCGTTTTGGCTCAAAAAACTCCCCCTGTTGGTCGTGGGTATACCCAATAGTAAGGGCATCCATTAAGGCAAATAGGGGCACAGCTGGGGGATGATTGACATCCTTCAAGCCATCTGAGCGAACCAAACGAAGCCGATTTCGCATTAGCCACGTTCCCAATACCCCCAAGCCAACCAAGCAAACAATGACCATCTCCCACATTGGAAAAGGAACCGGAAACCAATGAATCAAGGGCGGCGTCATTATCGGCAATCCAACGGGTGGATCAACCCGAATGGCCTGTGCTGGAATCTGCCAACGAACCTCCCCATTCACCAGCATATCCCTTGTTGGAATGGTCACCCATCCTGTGTCGAGTGGCACCACCTGCGTGTGCCACACACGACCCTGTTTTGTTTGGCTCATAGAATGGGTATGGACGACCAAGGATTGCTGACTGGCCAATGGGCTGACCGAAACATCCGATGCCCCCTTCCCTGTTACCACCAATTGGATTCGAACCGGATGGCCCAACGTCACCACCGATGCTGAGATGACTTGAACCCCTTTAATTGGATCCATGGCGCCCCAACATCAACATGGCCATACTGAGCAAGTCTGGCTTTTTATCAAGCACATATTCAGGGGTATTGAGTCGTTTAAAAACAGCTTGTCGCAAGGCTGATTGGTCTTGAGAAAATGTTAAAAAAGCCTCGTATTGTTTTCCTGAACGCGAATTCAAAACCAGCCAGTCACCCGTTTTGGAATGGGTAATAGGTAACAGCCCACCCATTGGTAAATCAGCCCATCCATTCAGTCGAAATGGAATCAGGTGGTGCCTCCGACTCAATGTCACATACCCAGACTGCCAACCCTTGCCCCAAAAAGCGGATACCACTACCACACGATGGGTTAAAGGTAGATGGTCGATCGCCCACTGCAACCCATCCGCAAGCGTCCCGGGTCTCGTATGATCATTTGATAATAGCACCCCTTTTATTAGGTTCCACACCGATTGCTCTGGGGTGTCATACGCCGTTGAAAATGGTTGGGATGCAGTCAATACATGCCCCCCAAATGCATGCCCGCATTTAAGCGCGACCCATGCCAAAGTGCCCAAACATTGAGGCAACCCATCCTCGGGCGGCACCCCCATGTCATAGGGATCGACAATCATCCACACCGGCTGGGCTTGAATCAGGGGCTCTGAGTAAGCACAGCCATGCTGTATCCGATGGTGCAAAAAGCCTTGTGAGGAAACGAGGTGATCCGCCAACAGTTGGGTTTTACAAACAATGCGCTTTACCAAACCCACCGTATCTTGTATGGACATTTAAAGGGTGGGATGGGTTCCCATGATTTGATCCACTATTGTAGAAGCTGTCATCCCCGACTCAAATGCATCAAATGTGAGTTGCACCCGCGGGCAGATGACATCTTTAATACATCGCTTGATATCATCCGGAATCACATATGTTCTGCCACTCAGTCGTGCACCCACTTTCGCCAATTGAATAGTAGCCACACTCGCCCTTGGTGATGCCCCACGTAGAATGAATGGTTGCAAATGAGACAACCCCACCAAACCAGGCTGTCGGGTTGCGGCCACCAAGTTAACCACATAATCAATAATAGACGGCTCCACATGAACCGACTCACACTGACGTCGGGCTTCTATCACATGCAAAGGGCTGGCCAAAACAGGTGGATGGGGATCCCGCTCCCGTATCATATTGGTTACCATCGCACGCTCCGATTCAATCGAGGGATAATCAACGAATAGGGTCATCATCCATCGATCGGTTAGGGCCGGTGTCATGGGGTAAGACTCATACCCATCTTGGGTCAAAATACCCACCACAAAAAAGGGATCTGGTAACGAATATGGGTTATAATGCAACCTAACCCGACGGGATTGCATGGCATCTAATAATACCCCCGCTAATTTGGACGGCATCCGATTCACCCCATCCGCAATGAATACATGCGAAAAAATAGGCCCAAAGTGAGGGATCTCCGATTGACGAACCGAATCCAGTGTCACACTGCCAACCAAATCAGATACCATCAAGTCGTTGGTTAATGCTAAACAACTAGGCGATAGCCCCATAATGGTACCCAAGGTATCGGCAATCAATGTTTTGGCAACACCTGGGACCCCCTCTAATAACACATGCCCACCGGCCAACATGGCCATTAAGCACTTTCGAAAAACCAATCCTTGGCCAGGTACCCGTGTATCACAAGCCAACACCACTGGCTCAAACCAATCCACCACATCTGCATACCCCAACACAGACGCTGGGCTGAGGGATGCATCCATGGCACGCTGATCATCTTGGTGGTGTTCGAGCTCCGATATTGGCACCCATCCGCTGGGGGAATCCGATCCATCTGCATATGGGTCCAGGGTGGTGTCGTCATCCGAAACGGGATCGTCCTGCCTGTCCATCAAAGGGATCGTGTCATCATCATCCAGTTCATCCGACATTCCAAAGTCTGGTTCGTGGTTCATGGGTCCCCATTCAGCCAAGTCCCCAGATTCGTCCATCATGGTATCGTCGGGTAATCGCGAATCAGGCGCAACATCCAAGCGAGCTTCCAACGAATCAAATTCATCCCATTCCCCCCCTGCCCCTTTTTGAATTGGTGGTTGATTCATTAACTCAATTCCAACTCCATTTGGGCCTTATCTTCTGTCACTTCGGTCATGGCAATCACTTCATCTTTGTCGTCCAACTTCATGATTTTGACACCTTGGGACTCTCGTTTTTGCACAGATATCGAAGCAATTTTTTGACGACAAATGGTTCCATCTTTACTCACCACCATCATTTCATTTTCTTTTTGGGCAATCAGAGCGGCGGTGACACAATCCCCTTTGATGGTTTTTCTAAATTTTAAACACTTTACCCCGATTCCACCCCGATTTTGACACTTAAACTCCCCAATTTTAATATTTTTACCATATCCAAAACGGGTAATAATTAACAAATGCAAATTGGCTTCATCATGATCAATTACATCCATGGATATTAATCGATCTTGTGGTTTTACACTCATGCCTTTAACCCCACGGGACGCACGCCCAGTTGGTCGAATTTGATCTTCATTAAAACGAATCACCATTCCATTCGATGTGACCAATACCACATCCCGATGACCAGTGGACCGCTGAACCCATTTCAGTTCATCTTGATCATCCAACACAATCGCAATAATGGGTCGATTTTTGAAATGTTTAAAGTCCTGTAACGCCGTTTTTTTGATAACACCTTGGCGCGTGGTCATTAACAAAAAGTCATCGCTTTCAAAATTAGCCACCGGAATCATGGTGGTTAAGGTTTCCCCATCTTCTAAATGTAAGAAATGGGCCACCGAAATACCCTTACTTTGTTTGGATGCTTCAGGTACCTGATACACCTTAATTTTAAAGATACGACCTTGGTTCGAAAAACATAACAAATAATCCAACGTGCGGGTCACAAAAATGTGTTCCACCGAATCCTCATCACGGGTGGTCATGGAATTAACCCCTCGACCTCCCCTTAATTGGCTCTTAAATTGTGATACGGGCATCCGCTTAACAAAGCCTTGTTTCGAAATTAATACCGCCACTTGTTCATCAGGGATTAAATCCTCAATGTCCATGGCATCCACTGCCCCACCTATTTCAGTTCGTCGATCATCCCCAAAGCGATCTTTCATTTCCAAATGCTCATCTTTAATAATCTGATCCACCCGTGCCGGTCTTGCTAAAATATCTTCCAAATCAATAATTCTTGACGTAATCTCTTGGTATTCAGACTCGATTTTATCTCGTTCCAATCCGGTTAATCGTTGCAATCGCATTTCTAAGATAGCGGAGGCTTGAATCTCGGTTAACCCAAATTGGGCTTGTAAGCCTTGGCGTGCCTCATCCGCATTGGCAGACGCCCGAATCAAGGCAATCACCGCATCCAAGTGGGCCAACGCAATCCGAAATCCTTCTAACAGGTGCAAGCGTTCTTTGGCTTTTTTAAGGTCAAATTGGGTACGGCGTACCACCACTTCTTTTCGGTGGTTGAGATAATGAGTCAAAATAGATTTTAAAGATAAGGTTTTGGGCACCCCATTAACCAATGCCACCATATTAATCCCAAAACTAGATTGTAATGGGGTGTGTTTAAACAGCTGATTTAACACCACTTCGGGGGTGGCATCTCGTTTTAACTCAATGTAAATACGCAAGCCTTTTCGATCCGATTCATCACGTAAATCCGTAATATCGGGAATTTTTTTCTCTTGTACCAATTCCGCAATTTTAATAATTAAATTGGCTTTATTGGTTTGAAATGGAATTTCGTGCACAATAATCGCAATTTTGCCTTTTTTCTTGCTTTCTTCAATGCTGGTTCGACTGCGAATGGTGATAATGCCTCGACCGGTTTCATAGGCTTGACGAATCCCAGATTGTCCACAAATAATCGCCGCCGTGGGGAAATCGGGTCCTTGAATATGCCCCATTAAATCATCCGTGGTGGCATCGGGATTGTCGATAAGCAAACAAATACCATCCACCAATTCACGCAAATTGTGAGGCGGAATGTTGGTGGCCCTACCCACCGCGATACCTGATGTGCCATTTAATA
>SXXA01000165.1 GCA_005791325.1 Actinomycetota bacterium
AATTTCTTCACGATTGATTTCCGCATCATTTGCAATCGCTTGCAGGGCTTTGTCTCGATCCATTTTAACAAATGCATCAAATGCCTATTGAACATTTTCTTCCACTCGGGTACTAACCGACAAAAATACCCGTTGCAAATAGTCGATTTCTTTATTCATTCGATACGACATGAGAACCTCCTTTTTGTGGTGGAAATGTTAAGGTCACCACCGTCCCTTGACCCCATTCACTGGTCACTTCAATACTTCCACCATGGGCATCCACAATGGTTTTAACAATTGCCAATCCCAACCCACCCCCATCAACAGACTCATGTTTGGGGGTATCAATCCTAAAGAATGGGTCAAATACATAAGGCAAACTTTCGGACGGAATCCCAATCCCAAAATCCTGTATAACCAATGTTGGATCCGGTCGCTTATCAACAATCACCCGCACTTTTCCACCTGCCAACGAATATAAAATGGCATTTTTTAATAATTGAATCACCGCTTGTGACACGGCAGCCCCATTCAATTTTGCTACCACAGGTGAGAATTGACAATCAAACAGAACCCCTTTGTCATCCGCCGTCGACTTCAAAATATCCACCACATCTTGGCAAATTCCGTCCAATCGCTCATCCATGGTAACCCATTGTTGCATGGTTAAGGAATGTCTCAAGCGGGTTAAATACATCAAGTCGGCAACAATCGTTCTGACCGATTTAATGGCAGCCTGTGCCACCGCCAAGTCAGGTGGCAACAACGGCCCCAGCGCATCATCCAAACGTGAAATGGGGCCTTTAATACGATTTGATACATTGACAATTAACTGATGTTGTGCTAGGTCAAGCTCAATGGACTCGGTGATATCTCGTATCATGACAATTACATGCCCACTTTTGGCAATCGGGATGGGAATGGCATCCACTTCGAAATACCGATCCTCCCGATCTCGAAACACCACCAGGCCTCGCTGATACATACCCTGAAGCCCGCGTCGTATGAGGGACATAAATTGGCTATTTCGAACTTGTGATGAGATTGATTGACCCTCTAATGGCGCCACAATCTGTAAAAATCGACTGGCATTTTGGTTCGACAATTGAATGATCTCATGGCGATCAATAACCATCAACCCATCTGATAAGTGATCTAACATCACTTGTTGCTGGGCATATTGCTCGCGCAAATCAACCACTTGGGACAACAAGAATCGGATGTTGGTCTGAAGGGATTCTTGCAAGGGTTTAAGCATGTCCCATTCTGGTTCCGGTATCCCCCAGTGACGATGGGTGGAAACGGCTTGGTCCACCGCTTGTTTCAAATCATCAATGGCACCGCCCATCTGTCGAGACCGCCACCACATCACCATCCCCATTATGACCCACACACCCAGCCCCACCCCACCCCATCGAATGGCATGGGCCCACACTGCCTGATGAACCCGCCGCATTGACACACCCAACTCGATTAATGCCCCCACTTCCCCATTCAAAATAATGGGTGCCACCACATACAAAACGCTCTCTTGGCTCACCCGATTGTGTCGGATGGCAACCCCCACGTGACCCTGAATCGCGGTTTTTACCTCGTGCCGATTCAAAGCAACCATGGCATTGGGTGATGGCATGGTGGAAGCCCATCTCTGACCCGTGGGTGTAAATACTTGCACCGATTCCCCCAACCGAATCGATACCGAGTTCAAACTCTCGTGTAGTGCCATCTGTCTCTCGGGACTTTGCTCAAACGATCGAATGGGCCCCATTAAGCGTTCAATTAAAATGGCTTCGTGTTCCAATTGCGCAATTAAATCTTGCTTGGCTAGCTCATATAAATCACGAAGCGCGACACCCAAGACCGCCGTCAACCCCAATCCTGTAACCAATAATAACGGCCACATCCATCGTATACGAGTCATCATCATCCGAACTTCCTAGATAAATATTCTTCAGTACGGGGATCATCTGGTACCGTAAACAATTTTTGGGTTGTGCCATATTCAACCAACTCTCCAGCCAAGAAAAAAGCCGTGTAGTCAGACACCCTCGACGCCTGCCCAATATTATGGGTCACCATAATAATACTCACCGATTCTTTTAATTCAGCAATTAAATCTTCGATGTGAGATGTGGATTTGGGGTCCAATGCCGATGTCGGCTCATCCAGTAATAACACACTGGGATCCATGGCCAACGCCCGAGCAATACACAATCGCTGTTGCTGTCCACCGGATAAAAAGGCACCCTTCCGGTGCAACGAATCTTTTACCTCATGCCATAAACCGGCTTTTAGTAGTGAGGTTTCAACAATTTGTGATGACTCCGATTTGGCAAGCCGAATGCCATTTAATCGATACCCCGCCACCACATTTTCGAAAATACTCATGGTAGGAAAAGGGTTAGGCCGCTGAAACACCATTCCCACTTGACGCCGTATCAACATGGGATTCACCGAAAATATATTTTGATTAAATAACACAATATCACCCGATACTTGAATCGATGGAACCAACTCATGTAACCGATTCATACACCGTATAAACGTGGTTTTTCCACACCCCGAAGGACCCATGATACTGGTAACGGTATTGGCAAAAAAATCCATGGATATGCCCCGAATGATGGCATCCACCCCAATACTCACCCTTAAATCAATCACTCGAAACGTTGTTGGCACTGACATCATCGTTTAAACACCCATCTGGTTCCCACACTTAATACAAAACAAAATAAAATCAATACCAAAGAAGCACCCCATCCAATCTGTTGCCAATCGGCGTAAGGGCTGGTGGCATAATTGTAAATCAATATTGGCATGGATTGAACAGGCTGAAATATGGAAATCACCAAAAAAGGACTGCCAAACGCGGTAAACAATAAGGGGGCTGTCTCACCCGAAATCCGAGAAACCCCCAATAATGACCCCGTTAAAATACCATTTAAGGCACATGGAATCACCACCTTAATGGTGGTTCTAAAAGGCGATACCCCCAAGGCCAAGGAGGCCTCTCTCATGGTAGTGGGTACCCGCCTAACGGCCTCTTCGACCGCCCGAATGACAATTGGCAACATAATCATTGACAGGGCAACGGCACCCGACACCGCCGAAAATTGACCCATTGGCACAACCACCCATAAATAAGCCATAATACCAAATAAAATAGAGGGGATCGATTGAATACCATCTACCGACACTTGTGCCCATTTAACCAATGGGTGTAACGGGTGCTCTGCCATGGCCACGCCACACCAAATTCCAACAGGTATCGATATGAGACTGGCCAAAACTGTGAGCATCAATGTACCTAAAATGGCATTCAAAATCCCAGAGTGACTCGCCCCTGGTGGCTGAGGCAAATGGGTGAAAAATGACCAATTAATAACCGATATACCCTGTTGAATTACAAACCCAATGATGGTCGTTAATAACAACACCACCCCCAACGCCACCCCCACTAATATCAGTTTAAATAAGCGATCCTGCAACACCCGTCGACTCAACTTGGCATCAGTACCCAGGCTGGAATGCATTAGCTTTGTTTCCTTATTATATACCGCCCCAACATCCCTGCTGCCAAACTTAAGGCCAATAAAATCAACCCCAAATGAATCAGATGGGCCACCACCACTGGATCACTGGTTTCACCAAATTCACTGGCAATCAGACTCGCAATGGTATTGGTGGGGTCAAATAAATGGGTAGGCAAATGGTTGGCATTGCCCACCACCATGGTAACCGCCATGGTCTCCCCAATCGCACGACCAAACCCGAGCATAATCGCCGATCCGATACCCGGTAGTGAGATCGGCCATACAATATGTCTCACTACCTCCAGCGGTGTGGCACCCAAAGCCAATGCCCCCTCTTTTAATTCCGCCGACACGGTGGCAACAGATTCTCGAATAAGAGACGCAGTGAGGGGAATCATCATGGTCGCCAATACCACCGAACCCGAAAACAATCCCACTCCATATGGTGCCACCCCCAGCCACATCTCGATATTTCTAACCGCTGGCACCATGACCATCAACCCCCAAAAGCCAAAAATGACGGATGGTACACTGGCTAATAAGTCCAAAACCCACTGTGACATGACCGCAATTGGCCCAGTGGTAAAATAATAGCCCGTAAATAACCCTATGGCCAACGCAACGGGAATGGCCAAGCAGAGTGCCAATAGGGTCGTCACCACACTTCCCAAAATAAAGACCCCCCCACCGTACACATGATGCACCGGATCCCATGTCAATTGAGTGTAAAACCCCCACCCTGCTTGTTGAAACGAGGATGAGGCTCCCCACATTAAAGTAAATGCCATTCCCCCTACCAAGGTAATTAAAAAAGCAGGTGCAACCAATAACCCAATTTTAAACCAACGATCTGTCATGTCATTCTCAATTATTATAAAATGGAGCCGACAATGGGACTTGAACCCACGACCTACTCATTACGAATGAGTTGCTCTACCAACTGAGCTACATCGGCTAAAATAGGATGAAACGAGGGAATCATATCATACCCATTTATAACGGCAAGACATCCTAACTTAATCCCCAGTTTGCCACCAATCGGGCCACCACCATGATGTACCAAGTAAAAGGAATCAATAATAGTTGAGAAAAAACCAGAATCCCAATCAATCTCCCCACTTGCAAAAATACCACCACACTTTTTAAGTGTGCCATGGGGCGGTCTCCCCGATTCACCTGATCAGTAATACGGGCACCGGCTGGGTCCACAAACATCACCAGCAGGATGGTGGCAATCCCATTGACCAGCCCTGATAGTTGAATGGCTGTAGCCCGAAATTCAGGCAACATGGCCCCCGCTAACAAGGAACACAATACCCCAATGGTATAAACAGGGGTGACGATCATATTCATCACCAAAAACCGCCTTGGCAACCCCACCAACTTGATTTGTCCCAACATATTCCAGCTTGGAATCGTCACCATCCTTGCCAGCTTGGGCCAATTACGTGGAATTAGGAGCTGCCACAACAAGCGTGGCATGGAACCGTGGTGGGCAAAGTGCTGAATTGCCGTTGCAAACCATCGAATAGCCGTTGGTGTCACCAGAATACCCAATAGGGTCCCCAAACACGCGCTCCCAATAATCAAGCGAAATGAATATTCTAAGTGACGAATCGAATCGGGGGATCCCGATAGAATCGCGGCATCGACCATTGCACCCAATAAAGGGGCTTGTATCATGTTAGACAATCGTGAAATGAGTAGAGTCGACGTAACAAATGACATGGCAATTGCCAGCTGCTGAGTGCGAACACCTGCCCATCTCATGGAATAGGCCAAGGTCTCGACCCAATGAATAATCATGGTAAATAGGGCTACAATGACGATCATCATCCAAACGTTGGGTTCATGATAACCCCCACCGCCTCACTAAACGTAGTGGCCATCACGGTTGGCTGATATACCCCCAACTCATCCGACGAACGATACCCATAGGTCACCGCAATCGTAGCCACATTCGCCCCACGGCCAGCCAATATATCGGTGTCCGCATCCCCCACCATCACCGTGGTGGCAGGCGAGGCGCCCATCTCTTGCATCAGTGCCAATAAGCCATCGGGATTGGGTTTGTGACACCCATACGTATCGGGCCCCGCCACCTTTACAAACCAATGCATGGCACCAATGGTATGGAGTAGATGATGGGCACTCCGTTCCGGCTTGTTGGTTAATACACCCAGTGTAATCCCCGCCTGACGCAACGTAGTCAAGCCAGATTCAACCCCAGGAAACAAGGAGGATGTGAGATGGGCATGATCACGATAATACTCCCCGTAACGCTGCTTTAAACGCACCAAATCACAAGTTACCCCCTTCGTTGCCAACACCAATAAGTCATCAACCCCTCCCCCAATAAACCCCAACAACTCATGACGTTCAACCCTAGGCAACCCCATATCATGTAAGGCCCTGTTCAGGGTAACATGCATGTCACCAAGGGTATCAACCAAAGTCCCATCCAAATCAAAAATAGCTGTTTTAATCATTAAAAACCCCCAAATAAGGTCGATCCGGAACCGTATTCACAGGTGTGTCGATGGTTTTAAATGTCTGCAACAAAGCCGCTTGTTCGGTTGGAGACAAGGCAAATGCAATCCCAGATTGTTGTCGCTGCCGGGTCAACTCCGCCACCATTAAGGCCGTTGTCACAGATAAATTTAAACTTTGCACCATCCCCCGCATGGGAATAGAAAGCGTGCAGTCCGCCATTTGCAATGCCGTAGCGGATACCCCATCGTGTTCATTGCCCAACACAAGCGCCACTTTGGGACAGCTTCCCAAGGATGCGTCGTACACATTGGTTGAGCCTTCTATGGCGGTGACCGCAATGGTATATCCCCCCTGTTTAAGTTCGGAAAGTGCCTTTTGGGTGCTAGTATGGGTGGTGAGAGTCAACCATTTGGCGACCGACGTGGATGTGGATTGGGTCTTTTTTTTGGGATTAAACCCCGGTTGGGTTTCAAATACAAAATGAATCGTTTGAATACCAAATGCATCACAAGTTCGAAGTACCGCCCCAGCATTGTGAGGGTCTGATATATTTTCTAATACCACCACAAGACCCGATTGACGACGAGACACCACGTCTTTTAAGCGGGTATGCCGACGCGATTCACCCAGCGGTTCAGTGATCATGGGATGGATGATTGGTTGACGCCAAATCCCCATAAAGTCGGGTGCATCGTGCATGAATTCCCCCACGTGGCAAATAAATGGTCTCGATTTTTAAGCCAACTGGACGTAACAAGGCCATCAGATCATCATGCAACCGAGCGGTGGCCAATTCTTGATAAATCCCCACATTTCGAAAAGAAATCAAATAATATTTCAATGATTTGAGCTCAACAATCCGATCATTGGGAACATAGGTCATTTTAAATGTTCCAAAATCCGGCAATCCAGAAAAGGGGCACACACACGACCATTCCGGGGTTTCATATTCCACCACTTGATGCCCGCCATGGTACGGAATGAACTCTAATAAATCAGTGCGTATGGCGTCTGGCTCTAAAAATGGTAACAACATCCCTTCTGCAACTGGCATACCCACTCCTTATCCAATGGTAACAAGGGAAGCGATCATATCACTGCCGGATCAATCTTAGAAGTATCGCACGTTTGATACAACCGACTCACCCATATGACCCCACTTCCATGTTGCCGTGTCATCTGCCATCTTTCCTTTGGCATTCCCCGCATCATAGTGTAGAGTACCAATATGATATGGTTTATATCCCAATCAGGACATACCAATGGGTGATTTACATAGCGTACGACGCTCAATTGGGGCCTCCTTGCTAGGTCAATTTGTATTTACCCAACTCCTACGATCGCGTCAAAGCAAATGGTGGCGTTGGACAGGGGGAGTGTGGCAGTTTATTTTAATATGGGGTCGATTAAAAAGCTGGATTATTTCAGTTCCTGTCCATAACACCACTATATTAGCGCCCATTGACGATTATTGGATACAGCGGTGGATAGAAAATGAAACAGCCCTGACTCCCCTCAACCAATTATCTGTCATATTAACCAGTGAAATCCCCACCTTGTGCATTATTGAACTAGGTTCCGGTGTTGGGTTTTGGGAGATTGTATGTCCATCAACTTATCCCCCTATTTTGGGAATTGAATCCGACTTTGAACGATTTCGACTTTTAAATCGTAATGCATTATATATCGATCATTTTCAAACTGAGTGTGCTACGATCAACACTGAAGCCACCACATCCACGGTGTCCATTGATTCTGAACTCAACCCAATGGTGACCCTATCGATCTCGGAATTATTTCATCGGCATCCTTCCTTTCAACAAGCCAACTGGCTACGGATTCCACTACTTGATCGAGTACTAGACTCCATCGATTCTATATTTGGATGGGCATATGTTCAAAAACCGGTGATTACCATGCAATGGCTGACCATACCCAATGATCGAATCACCCAACTCATAACCCGCCTAAAAGACGCTGGCTATACCCGCTCCCTATGGGTTGGAACGTCAGTGATGATGGGAATTGAGTTAAGTCACACCGCCCTTATCGATGATTTGATCCTCGGGCCCCGCTCCAGAACGGGATGGATGGTCCATTTCTTCCCCCCCGCTTATGCCCATATTGTCGACTTGATCCGTGGACAGTGGCGTGCCCAAGGGATCTAAACTTTTTTCAATCCAGCGGGTTAATCCCATCACCACCTGATCTGGAGTATCATCAATGGTTTGTCGCACCAATTCATCTTGATGTTGCCACCGCTCCACCCAATTTGTATGTGAAACAGATGGGTGTTTAGCGTGTTATTTTTGACGGCTCAACCGTCGATAGATACGAACCCATTTTTGAATAAATGGCATGCATCTCCAAATCAACCCAGCTACCACGACTCCTATTAGCAACCATTTAACCCACCATTGCTTTCCCCAATCCATAACCTGATCCATCGATACCCGACTTTCTTTAAATGGAACATACGAAATCGTGAGGGTATCCCCACGACCCCAATTAATCACGGCTTGTTTTTCAATAATGGCGGTTAAATCAGGTTTATCGATTTTGGCTTTTTTAAAGGCATCACTATCAATAACAACGGTGACCACCATATTCTTAATATTCGATTCAACCGTTTGCTCCGTTTTGGTTTCATTGACCAAAATATGGGTGCCACTTCCTTTTTTAATAGATTGCTCATCAAGCTCAAACCGCTCATCCAGTTGAATGGGGGTCAACTCTTTGCTGTTGGGGGTACTAACTGGATTGGATTTTGGGGATAGTAGCCGGCTCTGGAAAACCTGGTAAGGACTCGGATGAATACCCTTTGGGTGGTGCATTGGAACGAACAAATCGGGTGGTATTAAAACCAGGCAAGGCAATGGTTTTTGTCGTATATTTTGACTGACGCCATATGAATACCAACCCGAGCATGACCCCTAGGGTAATCAAAAGAATAATATTCACGATTCGATAACCTGTTGTCATAATCGACTCAACCGTGTTCCATTTATACCCCATCCGCCCTATACGGTTATGGAATATCAATTACTGCCGTACCCCAGCTAAGTATGGCAAGGTCGGATATATTCTCATTATAATCATTGCGAATAAACTGCGCCTCCATGCGTTGGTTACGGTACAATATATTATGCTGAACCGTGTTGGGTGTTTTAGAGGGAGGTGTATCCAGTATGCTGGGTTTTAAATGAATCCATTCCCACCCAAGCTGTTATTGATCTTCATCATTTCCCTGACTTAATTGAAACTGATTACATGATTTTAGGAACCCGTCACTTTCTTTTGTGCTTTGTTGGGTCATCGCCAATTGGGTATGGGCATTCATACTATATTGGGCATTATATAATTGAAAATTGGTCTGTTGTTTTTGTAAGACACTCAACCCATCAAACAGTTTCCAAATCAAACCGGTACCAACGCCCCCATTTGAATCGACATAATACGCCCCCATTTGCACATCCAATCCTTTAACCATAGAAGCCCCTATGTTGCTAGCAAATTTTAGTTGATACCGTTCTATATCCGTTTTTTTGCTACCATCAAACTTAAATTCAGATGTGGCCGACCATCGAAGCCACCCCCAATCGAACGGTGGATATTGTGAGTGGGAACCCCAATCGGAACTGAGCCTGCCTACTACCAGCCGGAAGTGCCCCTGGATCAGGGTAAATTGTTGTGGTGTATCGGGTAATATTAGTCGTATTGCTTTCCGGCACCACCGAAATGATTAGCTCGTTGAAATAAGATGAAAGTGGAATATCAATAAAACGATGGCGGCCCGCTTTTCGTTTGATGCGGTAAATTGGCTGGTCATTGATGGCAAAAATGACGTCCGAGTTTTCGGAACGTTCTAACTCAAACGTGGTTGTTGCCTTACCTGAACCCGATAATTAGGAGCGAGGCATACTTTGAACACCCCCCCCCACATACTCGGTATTGGCATCAATTGATTGGGATTAGTGGGTAGATCTCCTAAAAGATAGACACATTGATTATTATAATCCTGATGTCTGAATTGAACGTTGGTTAATACCCAATCGCGACTACTCTTCTGACTTACTTGTGGTGCCGCATCAAACCCACCTGTTGTGACATCTTTTGGAATGGGTTTAATAAGACCCCACTTAATAATATTCTGACTTAAATTGAACATCCCATTTACAGTATACCCATTATCAAACGCCGTTGAGATGGTATCAGGTGTCATTTCATGGGTTCCACCCAAATTAACATAGCCAGAGAACGTTGCCGGCCGGTGGGTCATTTTAACAGGCTTTGTTTTAACACGAGGTTGTAGGGGTATTTCTTGCTTTATACGATAAGCAACCGGTATTTCAATAGAAACAAGTAAGGTTAACTTACTAAATTGACACCGGCACCCCCATTCTTTTAGGGTTTTAAAGGTAATCCATTGGGTACTCGCGTTTTGCTGAAATGCTTGAAATGCCATTGGAGTAAGGAGTGGTTGCAACGCATTCTGTAATGTTTGGTAGTCCACCGCAACATCTGATTTTCCATTGTAATACACCACTCGAATGGGTATTTCTGGTGAATCATCCAGTTGCATTTGTCCCACATCTTCAAAGCGAATCACTTGTCGACGTTGTTCCAATAATTTAGCAGCCCGACTTGATGCATCATTATTCTGTGCCAATAGGGGTCCCATATGGCACAGAATAACCATAAGCAAATACCTAGTCAGCCACTTGATCAACAATGGTTGCGACGATTTCATCTCCCTTAAATTCTTCAGGTAATGAAATAGCCATTTTCCTATTAAACTGTGGATAGAGTGAAAATGTACTGACGGGATATTTATAAGAAACCCCCTCGTTTGTCTTTGACTTAATCAAAATGGACTTATTTTCCAACGAATGGCGAATATTTCCTGAATTACTTAACACCACATGGGCCACCGGCTTATCCTCATCCATGACCAACTTTGAACTTAACACACTCACATTGGATTCTGGATTATCGGGCATAACGGACATAAACCGAATTTGATTAAATAAGGTCTTAACTTTTACTTTGGGTTCCTTGGAATCCTTCTCTTTATCGGGATCTGCATCCTTATCTGGCTCTGTAATATCCAACTCTTTAACCATTAAGCGAAATGGGGTTTCTTTTTTAACCTCATTTTTATTGGCCCACGTAATTTTGACGACCTCTTCATTTCCTGGGTCTATAATGATGCCACTGGGTGATATTTTAAACCAATCTTCCGGAATAGCAGGATTCGACTCTTCGTAATCTTCATTAAATTCCATGCCCTTTACATCAAACTCAACTGCTTGTGGGGATTCACCCGTATTTCGCACCAATATAGAGATACTATTCTTTTTGTCAGATGGCACAAACGATACGGACGAAAACACCAATTCATAAGCCAATAACGCTTGACTCCCCATGCTTAATAATAAGCCAAGGCCTAACCACCATTTATGCTTCAACATGTTACTCTCCTTTTTTAGCCCGTGACCGAGCTCGAATGTCCTCTAAAATAACCTTGGGCAATTTTTGCAACTCGGGATGTTGTGGGTTTAACATATACCCTTCCTTCCCATACCGAATGGCATTTGTTAAATCGCCCAGCAAATAATAAATTAAGCCAATTTGAATTGGGAAAATCGGCAAAAAGGGTGAGGCATTTTTAAGTTCTTGGATCGCATTGTAATATGCCCCTTGATTGTAAAATGATGGGCTCTTTGAAAAAAATCAAAGCTTGCCGCACCATTTACATATACTTCCTCCGTTGACTGTGAATTTCCTTCAAATGGCTGGTAGGTTTTAACCAATTTATTCAAGGCGGTTGAAATTCCTTCTTTGGTACTTTGAAGGGTTTCCAAATC
>SXXA01000166.1 GCA_005791325.1 Actinomycetota bacterium
AGCGACAACGGCACAGAGCTGCATTCTATTTTGCCTAAAATGAGCCCATTAAATCCTCAGTATTTGACCAAAAAGCAGGGTGTTTTCCAAAAAATATCGGCGTTTGTTGAGCGGTTTAAAGGTGTCGGTGGGCAAATTTAGACCATGAAATGAACAAAGATATCGATAAACCCACCCCATTCTATTTCTCCGACCACTGATGCTTCATCACGACCCATTATCACTGCATTTTCTGTGGCCTTGCACGTGAGGTCACAATGGTCGCATCATCAATTTTATTTTTTTAAAGTCAATCGTAGCCTAGACTTAATCAGCCGAATACTCGAATTAGATTCAAAAGCCCGTGAATGGTTCAAAAGTTCGGAAATTGAAGAGAAGCGTCGGATCATCACAATGCGATTTCAAAACGTGAAAATGGAGGGTGCAACCCTTGTTTTGAAACCCAGAAAACCATTTGATAGGGTCATACAGAATAAAAAACAGTCTGAATGGCTGGGGAGGAAGGATTCGAACCCTCGAATGCCGGGACCAAAACCCGGTGCCTTGCCACTTGGCGACTCCCCAATGATTTCGGGATTATAGCGTAGCTTTCTCTGTTCGAAAAGTGATGGGCTCTCAACTATCTATCTAAACGGATCGATACCCTCGTTTTGAAATCGTCCTAGATCAACAGTCCGCTGAATTAACTCTCATATTTTTCTAATAAAATTCTCATGATTCCTTTACGGTTGGTGTGATACTATTGCCACATCTGAATTTTGGTGGATTCATTAAACCAACATTTTAGATGATTTTTATATGTTAGCGAGGTGACTTACATGAAAGCAGTACTAGTCGTATTGTCGTTTGTATTGGCCAGCGTAGTTGTTGTTGAAGCCAACCCAGCTAAGAAATCATTACAAGCGAACCAAGCCGCTCAAACACAAGCTAAAGCAACCCAAGCTCAAGCACACGGTCAAGCAACCCAAGCTCAAGCACACGGTCAAGCAACCCAAGCTCAAGCAAACGGTCAAGCAACCCAAGCCCAAGCCAAAGGTCAAGCAACCCAAGCCCAAGCCAAAGGTCAAGCAACCCAAGCTCAAGCAAAAGGTCAAGCAACCCAAGCTCAAGCCAAAGGTCAAGCAACCCAAGCTCAAGCCAAAGGTCAAGCAACCCAAGCCCAAGCCAAAGGTCAAGCAACCCAAGCCCAAGCCAAAGGTGCAACCAAGCAAGTAAAAGCACAACAAACCAAGGCACAAGCCTACTAATTTTTGTTGTCTTATTAACACCCCCGTTATGGGGGTGTTTTTTTATTTAGCCTTATTTTTTGTATATTATTACGAATGCGTGCTCTATAGAGCCTGATTTTTCTTGCATTTTCTGTCATACTAAAGGCGCCATCAGTCATTTTGAAGGGGTGGATTTTGGATGGTTTTGCTTGATATAAATAGGTTCACACTTTTTTAATAATGACGTATCATCTAAATCAGTATAGAACGGATGAAATGATTCCGACTTTTAATATTTAAGTTCAGGAGATTTTAATGGCAACTCAATTCGGCTCTAAATTATTTACTGAAACGACCATTCAATTGGCCAATACCACTGAAACCATTGTAAAAGGCGGGCGCCATTTGTTGCCATTGTTGCCACAAGCCTTCCGTGGGATCCAACAAATTGGCGTGATTGGATGGTCGAGTCAGGGACCCGCGCAAGCTCAAAATTTGAGAGATTCACTGGAAGGAACTGGCATTAAAGTAGTGGTTGGACTGCGTGAAAACTCTACGTCAATACCGTCCGCAGAGCGAGCAGGCTTCACCCATGCCAATGGAACCCTCGGCGAGATGATGTCTGTGATTCGGTCTTCCGATTTGGTTTTATTGTTAATTTCAGATGCTGCCCAAGCACAACATTACAAAACCATTTTTTCGGCGATTAAGCCGGGTGCAACCTTGGGTTTATCACACGGATTTTTGTTGGGTCATCTTAAATCAGTGGGGGATTTATTTCCATCTTCTATTAATGTGGTCGCCGTATGTCCAAAAGGGATGGGGCCAAGTGTGCGCAGGCTATATGAGCAAGGCAAATCAATTAATGGGGCAGGGATCAACGCCAGTGTGGCCGTTCATCAGGATGTGAATGGATTTGCAACGGATATCGCATTGGCTTGGGCCATTGGCTTGGGGTCTCCATTTTGTTTTTATACGACACTTGAAATGGAATATCGTTCGGATATTTTTGGGGAACGGGGGATTTTATTGGGTGCCATCCATGGTATTTGTGAAAGCGTATACCGTTGGTTATTGGCCAAGGGTGTGGAACCAGAAGATGCATTTCGCCGTACGGCCATGTCCATCACTAAACCCATCTCCCATACCATTTCAAAACAGGGTATTTTGGCGGTTTATGACGGGTTGTCCGCTTCCGCTAAGGCCCAATTTGAAATGGCATACAGTGCAGCCTATCACCCTGCCTTTGATATTTTATGGGAAATTTATGATGAAGTATCATCAGGAAACGAAATAAAGTCTGTTATTATGGCCGAAAACCGGTTTAGCCGTTACCCCATGGGTAAGATTGATGGTACCCCCATGTGGGGTGTCGGTGAATCTGTTCGGGCGACGAACCCATCTGTCGAGATTGATCCAATTACGGCCGGTATTTATTGTGCCACCATGATGGCTCAAATTGATTTGCTGTTGGAAAAAGGGCATGCTGTTTCTGAAGTTGTAAATGAATCCGTAATTGAAAGTGTCGATTCTTTAAACCCCTATATGGATTACAAAGGGGTGGCCTATATGGTTGACAACTGTTCCAATACCGCACGATTGGGTGCTCGAAAATGGGCCCCACGATTTGATTACATGATATCCCAGCAAACCATCCCCTTATTGGATGAATTGGCATCCCCCAATTCTGAATTAATTGCTTTATTCAAATCACATCGAATTCACCAAGCCATTGCGGAGTGTGCTACATTGCGACCATCGGTGGATATTTCTGTTCAACCTGATTTGGTTAAGTGATTGTGGTTCGGCAGTTAGTTGGCTTAATAGGTACCAATGGGGCGGGTAAGTCATATGTATGTCGCTTATTGCAAGAAACTGGTTTTGCAGTGGTTTCTTTATCCGATCAAGTTCGTTTAGAAGCCAAACGCAGAGGCTACCCACTGACAAGGGATTCATTAACCCAATTGGCCAATGAAATGAAGGCCACTCGTGGCCAAGATTGTTTGGCCAAAGATATATTTGACGAGGTCAAAGACCAAGATCGGGTGGTATTTGATTCGATTCGCAATGAATCTGAAATTTTGTTTTTAAATCATAATGGGGTTGTTTTTTTGGGTATCGATGCCCCCATTGAGCTAAGGTTTCATCGCATTCAACAACGAAATCGCGTGGATGATCAAATTGATTTTACGACATTTGTTCAACAAGATTGTCGTGAACGGGATGGATCCAGCAGTGGACAAAACATTACCTTGGCCTTGTCACATTGTGAAACCATTATCTATAACAATGGGACACAAGATGAATTAAATCAACATGTACGCCAATTTCTTGAACAACAATTTAGTCAGCAAACATGGCGGGGTTAATTGTTAAAGGTGGACAAGAACTAACGGGCGAGGTTGTTGCATCGGGTGCAAAAAATGCGGCGCTACCTTTATTAGCCGCTACATTGATGCTAAGGGGTGATACCGTATTACACAATGTTCCCCATTTAATGGATGTGGTTACCATGGTTAAAATGCTAAATTCATTGGGGGTTCGAGCTGAATTATTGCGTGGTAATCGGGTCATGATATCCAACACCAAGAAAGTACGTCATATTGCCCCATATGAATTGGTAACGGCCATGCGGGCTTCTTTTTTTGTGGCAGGGCCGTTGGTGGCCTACACCGGTTTTGCCAAAGTACCATTACCTGGTGGATGCTCAATTGGATCGCGCCCCATCGATATTCACTTATCTGCCTTTGAGCAATTGGGAATTACCCATCGCATTGAACATGGTTTTGTTGAATTACATGCGAAACAATTAATTGCAGGGGTGGTTAAATTGGCATTTCCATCGGTGGGGGCAACAGAAAATGTAATGATGGCCGCCACACTTGCAAATGGCACTACAACCATTGAAGGGGCGGCATGTGAACCAGAAATTACAGACTTGGCACTATTATTAAATCGGGCGGGGGCTAACATTATAGGTTATGGTACCCCTACTATTACCATACAGGGTGTTGAGTCGTTATCCGGAACAGAACATTCCGTCATGCCAGATCGGATTGAGGCGGGCTCTTTGTTATTGGCGGGGGTGATTACCGGTGGGGATGTAACCGTTTTAAACTGTGTTCCCAATGATTGTGTGTCCCTATTAGATGCCTTAACACAAACGGGGATTCAAATTGAAACAGGGCCTCAATGGATGAGAGCCAAACATGGTACTTCGTTCCGTGGGATTGCGATTGAAACCCAGCCCCATCCCGGTTTCCCCACCGATATGCAAGCTCAATTAATGGCTTTATTAACCTTGGCTTCGGGTCAAAGTGAAATTAAAGAAAGTATCTTTGAGAATCGCTTTATGCACGCCAATGAATTAATGCGCATGGGCGCCAAAATTAGGTTGGATAATCGATCGGCCATCATAACTGGGGTCCCTCATTTAACGGGGTGTGAGGTTAAAATGACCGATTTACGGGCAGGTGCCGCTTTAATGTTGGCCGGCTTAGCGGCGCGGGGTGAAACCCGAATTCATGGGCTCAAGCACCTGCGCCGTGGGTACGATGATTTGCCGGGGAAGCTTCGCTCCTTGGGGGCAACGATTATTGAATAATCGATTACATAAGGGGGAGGTAGTTGTTGACCTTAGAAATGGCAGTTATGGTTCGCCAGGTAGGGATGGGTTCCATTTTGACATCCCACCCAGTTCAACCTGATATTGAATCATGGCTTTTGCAACAGCCGCCCGTTGACGAATGGAAAGGGCATATCCTGCATGATAATTTGCTTGCGTATCACATAATGTGCCAAAATCAATGAGCCCGGATGCAAATTTCATTTCATGTAGGCGTAATAACTGCCGTTGTGAATCGAGGATCGATCGTCCACGCTCTTCAATGGTGTGACTGGCCAATAATTGTTTTAAGGAAGTCATCATTTTCCGAACCCCTTTTTTAACGGTCGATTCGTAACGCAATTGGGATGCCGTTGCCCCAGCTTTAGCTGCAGTTGCTTGTGCCGTAATCCGACCAAATGTAAATAAAGGGTAAGTCACATCCAAATTGGCTGACCACCCATTAATCCGGTCCCCAGTATCCAACAAATGAAATGATCCATAGCTTCCAGAAACCCCGATACTGGGCCAATACGCAGCATTGGCTTCACCTAATTTAGCCACCATGCCTTCCCACACGGATTTACTGATCTGAACATCTGGACGATTGTTTAATGCCTCAATGGGCTCAGTTAACTCAGGTTCCAAATTAAGTGTGGGCACCCCGTATTCATCCATCGAATTCAATTCATTCCATATATCAGGGGCATCAAGTAATTGAATTAACTCGTATTGTGTCGCTTGGGATAGCGCCTCCATTTGGGCCAAGTTTGATCGTAATTGATCGGTTGTAATGGATAGATGATGCAATAGGGATGGGTCTGCCAATCCAACTTTTACCAAAGATTGGGTTAATGTCTCTTGGGTTTCACGAGCCGTCAGTTCCAATTTCATGTGGTGAATCACGCCCATTGTTTCGCGTGCGGTAACCACTGCATTGGCCAGTTCAGCCACCAATTTGAGTTGGCCCTCTTGTTTTTCAGCGTTTTTAGCATTTAGTAACGCATCTGCGCGTTTCACCTGATTCGATGTTTTGCCAAACCAATCCCAATCCCATTTTAACTGGGCCCCAATTTGTCCGAAAGACGTCTCTTTAAAAGGAAAATCTCGGATATTGGTACGACTGGCACCAGCGGTTAACTCAATACTGGGCCATTGCATGGCACGTGGCACGGTTGTTTCGGCCTTGGCTTGTGTTACATCCGCTTCATATGCACGCCAATCGGGGTTGATACCCATTAATCGTGGCACGGCTTGATTAATAATTGGGTCGTTGAGCCGAAGCCACCACGAATGGGATAGGGAGGCCGTTAAACAGCTTGGAATCATTCCCGTTAACACGATCAGACCCCACCATCGAAATGCGGTCATGGTTGGGGTTTCCGATCAATAAATACATCCACTTGTTGCCCAACCAATACAGGGGGTTTTGGCGAAACGGGTAAGCGATAAATGACTTGCATGACCCGTGTATCCACCCGTTGTCCACCGGTTACCAAGTTGACTTTGGGTTTCACATATTTTTCAATGCGAACAAATGTGAGTGGGTACGACTTGCTATTTCCACGAATAATAGCCACAGCGGGACTGGACTCACTAAAGTCATCCGAGAGGGTTTCATCAATTTCTACCCGAATATGCAATTCGGATGTATCCCCCATTCGAATTAAGGGGGTGCCAGACGACCCTCCTACGGCTTCCCCCGGCCGACACTGAACATCTAAAATGTCACCGGTAATGGGGGCGCGTATTAACAACCGTTCCCGTGTGGTATTCAATTCAGCAATTTGGGCCTGTAATTCAGCCACACGGGCTTTGGCAGCCTGTGCTTCAAACTGACGCCTTGCAAACTCATCTTTTGAAATGGCCCTTTTATCGGGCAAATTCCAAACCAAGTCAAATTGATAACCAGCCTGTTGGGCTTGTATGCTGGCCACTTTTAAGCTGGCTTGGGCACTGTTGAGCTTCGCGTCCACTTCTCGGGGATCTAAACCAACAAGTGGGGTGCCGGCACTGACGGTTTGCCCCACGGATACCAATACTTGTCGAACAATTCCAGCCACATCGGTTCCTACTTCAATAAGTTCACTTTTTGGCTCTACCAGCCCCACGCCTGAAATGGCAGATTGGTATGGGCTAGTTGGGGGTGGGTTCAATGGAACCTTAGCGACATCGGGTTTTTTTGAGCACATGGTTATGACAGCTAAAAGCAAGGCAATGCCGGCAACCAGTGGTAATTTATAGTGTTTAAATAGGGATAAAATCATTCAAAAAACTCCTTTTGCTATCTTGGTTAATTCGAGGTGCTGGTTAACATTTGCCCGTCGGCCATTTCAACCAAATGATCGGCAAACGAAAAAACACGGGTATCATGCGAAACAATTAATACAGCCCGTTTTGGATCGTTGGCAATATGTCGTAAGATTTCCATCACATCATGGCCTGTTTTACCATCCAATGAAGCCGTTGGCTCGTCGCATATAATAATATCTGGTTCATGAACCAGCGATCGTGCAATGGCGACGCGTTGTTGTTGTCCTCCCGACAACTGGCGAGGGAGTTTATGACAATGTGCCCCCATCCCCAAGTCGTTTAATAACGTAATGGCTTGTTGGGTGGCTTTGTGTAATGGAACCCCTGATGCAACCAAGGGCATGGCTGCATTTTCTGCTGCAGTTAAGGATGATAATAAATTAAATTGCTGGAAAATAAAGCCAATATGTTGCCGTCGAAATGTAACTTTTTGGGTGTCGGATAAGGTTGATAATGGGTATCCCAAGGTAACAACCTCACCAGATGTGGGGGTTAAAATTCCGGATGCTACCGAAATAAGGGTGGTTTTACCACAGCCGGAAGGTCCAACTAACATGGATAACTTACCCATGGGGATGGTAAGGGTGACATTATCTAAAGCCAGTGTCGATTGATCACCCGATTGATATTGTTTGGATACATTGGTTAATTGAATTGCGTTCATTTATCCCCTAAATACCATGGCTGGATCGGCTCGAAATACTTTTAATAAACTAACCAAAATAGATAGCAATATAATAAGCGTAATCATGGTGGCTGCCCCTGCTACCACTTGCCAATGAAGGGTAAGCCCCCTAAATGCAGGGACATTGGCTACGGATCGAATAAATAAGGCGGTTAAACCCATTCCCAAACTATACCCAATAACCCCAACAAATAGGGCCTGAAATGCCACCAATTGAAACAGTTGTGCATTGGTAAACCCAAAGGCTTTCATGGCGGCAAATTGTTTTAGATTTTCAACAATAAATAAGTAGAAAGTTTGGGCTGTAATGGCAGCCCCAATTAATACCCCTAAAAATACAGTAATCCCAAAATTAATGGGAATGCCTGTTCGAGTGGCAAAATAATTAATGCTTCGCCATGCAAATTCGATTCTGGAAAGGGCCTGCAAGCCGGTTTCCTTTTGAATTCGATTTGCAACGTCTTGGACGGATTCTGATTTGGCCACTTTAACCACAATAAATGGAAGTTTATTGCGACTTTGGGGGAATAATTGGGTTACGGTTGAATACGATACATATAATGTGGGGTAGGTGGTTAATGTTGGGGCTGCATTACAAATGGCGTTAATCACCAGACGGTTATCGTTAATTTCGAGTTCTTTTCCGATTTCAAATGGGGTGTTGGGCCACATAAATTTGTAACCATTTTTATCCATCATGGCCGTTTGAGGCTGGGTGATGACGGTGGCTTTACCTAATATTGTATCGGTAGCCAATCCAACCAAACTAATATCATCAACCCCGACCAACACAACAACCTGAGACAATCCATTGGCTTGTCGGACCGTGGCAACCCCCTTATAAAAAGGAACAGCCCATTCGACCCCTTGAATGGATCGAACCACACTTAAATCGATATCTCGAATGGGTTCAGCTTCATCGATATAACGAACCCGTTGATCCATAACCCAAATATCGGCTTCGGTAAGGTCAAAAATCAAGCCGGCGGTACGGGTCATTAAACTAATAAACACAGATACTTGCTGACCCATTAGCAAACTGGCGAAGGTTACCCCAAAAACAAGGCCAAAATATTTTGCTTTATCTCCGAGGAGCATTTTTAGTGCTACAGACCACATGGCGATTACTATACGGGTTGGGGGTGGGGGTGGCAAGGTGTGGGGATTAAAACTCATCCCGACTCTACCATTAAATACGTGAGAAAGATGATGTTGGGGTGACCTTCGCTACCCGACTCCCAGACTAGGGGCTGGAGGCCCCTAGGACCCCCAAGGGCCATTATGTTTTGTTCTGGGTTCCTAAGGCTCGGCCTTTAAATAGGTCTGGGATAAAGATCCCCAAGTAAGCTAATCTAAATTTGGGGTACAAGGGATACCCGAGGCTAGGTGGTACGCGAAGCGCGCATATTGATGCCCCACCACTTGTTGCCTACTTATATGAAAAAAAAATAGAATGGTTTTTCTGGATTACTTTTGATAAAAGTTGATCCATTTTATCTGTTTTAATTCAAATTAAAAGGGTCATCCCATGCACCGCCTAAACCCAAATAAGATACATAGTAGGACGAAAGGTTCACTTCCAGTCAGCATATTTGGCAACCCTCTCTTTAGCCGATCCCTAAGTAAGCAATCTAAGACGAAACACCCACCTCTATTCTGTACAAACCTCCCAGCAATAGAAGAACACCCTGAAACAGAACTTGGGTCTTTGTCGATAGACGGTGGGAGTCCACCACCAGGGAGTCCACCAATAGGGAGTACCTCAGAAGCTTCTGTATCCGCAGCATTGGGTTTTGTGCGCCCCCCCTCCCCATCTTCAGAGGTAACATCCACCCTTTCACCGGAAGGTGTTTCGAATTCAAACGAAGATTTGCCGAATTTACACAAAGTTGTGACGATAAGTGAAACAGTTCGTGCGATGAATTATTTTGTTAAGAACTTAATCGAGTCCATCTTGTATCATGAATGTTGGGGTATGAACAACTTAAGCAATCATCAGATTTGTAAGGCAATATTAGGCTTGAAAAAATTGGAAAAAGCATGTATCGATCTCCTAGCAAAAGACCGTGAACAAGTGGCATTATTTATAGAATACCTAAAATATCTGCATGACAATCCTACTAAACGATGCGACGCAGATATCGATATATTGAGAGGTGCGTTCTTATGTATCAAACCTGACACTACTCTTGAACTAAAGCGTGAAAAGGCACTCTACATGTCTGGTGGTATATACCACATGGGACACCTTCTCAAATTTGCGGATAAAAAGTACGGGTTGCCCCACCAAGCTTTATCGGCAGGTAAGGCCGCGGGGAGTACTGATGGGCAGATACGTGATACAATTAGTGGGTTTGTTGAGCAATTATCAAAATGCATCTCGGAGAATAAATGGGGGAGTGATAAACAATTGACCCCTGATGAGATTGCTAATGCCACATTAGGCTTGAAAAAATTGGCGGAAGTATTTATTGCTCCCGACAAAGTGAGCA
>SXXA01000167.1 GCA_005791325.1 Actinomycetota bacterium
ACTCTCTTCCCCCCCTACTCCCAGCATGCCTGGCATTACCGCAGCCCCCCCCCCGTTGTTGCAGGTGTCCATACATGATGTGGTGAATTGGATTCAATCCCCCCGTGAGACCCGATTGTCTCGACGGGTCAAATGGGATATCCCCAATCAACATCAGGCACAAATTGGGTCTGCGGTTCACTATTGGTTATTTCAAAAGGTACAAGGGCGGACCGTGCCCAATGGCTGGTGGGACCAGTTGCCAAAGGGGATTTATGATGAAGTCAAGATGCACATTGGGCATGCCAAGGAATGGTTTCCTGCCTTACAAGACGGCGATGACTGTTGGCCAGAATGGGGCTTTCAAATACGGGTAGGCCGTATATTGGTGGGTGGACGAGCTGACTTGGTCAAGCGAGTGGGTGACCAGTGGGAAATCATTGATTTTAAAACCGGAAGCCCACCCGCCGCCATCATGGAAACCCAATTAACGGGCTATGCATTGGCCTTACAACGGGTTACCAACACCCACCTCCCGATTCTAACCAAACAATATGCCACCCAAACCGGTCATATTCATGAACGTTACATTAGCCTCGATGAGATCCACTCATTTGCAAGCAAAATCAGCCCCATGGGGGATGAATAACAAATTGATATCAATCATCCTGATGGTATATTGGGTTGGTTGAACCAATCTATGTTGTAACCTAATCCAACCTCACCTACAATGGTAAGGTATGACAAAAGCGTTATTTAATGCATTGGCTAGCGATTATGATGTCATCAACAAGGTGATTTCGTTTGGGCAAGACAAACAATGGCGACGGGCACTCTCTCGATTGCTGCCCCTTTCTGCGGGGCTGACGTATGTGGATGTGGGAACAGGGACTGGGGATGTATTATTCACCGTTACTGAACCACGATCATGGACCCATGCCCACGGTGTCGATCCTGCCCAAGCGATGTTGGCCATTGCAAACCAACAATCGGCTCATTTGGTGCCCCAACCCCAATGGCATTGTGCCCCTGCTGAATTATTACCCTTTCACAACGATTTTGCGGATGTAATGACCATGGCATTTGCCATACGAAATGTAACCGACCGATTGCAATCGTTAAGGGAAATGGCCCGCATTTTAAAACCAAATGGGGTGATGGCCATTATGGAATTTTCGTGGCCAACTGCTTGCTGGATTCGATGGCCATTTAATTTATATTTCAGGTTTATCATGCCGGCCATGGGTGGCCTAATATCGGGTCAACATCACTCCTATCGGTATTTGGCCAAATCCGTATCCGAGTTTCCGTCACCCGATGAATTTGAATCGATGTTAACGGAAGCCGGGTTACGTCCAACCACCCGTGTATCCCTATCCGCAGGGATGGTACACATTTATTTGGCAACCAAATGACCATCTTACAAGGCCTCATCAACGATCCGAATGCCCCCTCCCCCATCTACACTGATTCCCCCCCGTCCACCCCAGTTCTACCATCCGATGTGGGGTTGCCGTGTATCATGCTGACTGACCGCGATACCCATCGCACATGGTGGGGATTGGGTCCCTTTCAAGAGACCAACAGCACCCTTGAAGCGTTGGATTCCCATATTAATACGTGGGACATCCCCCGATTGGTCACCGTTCCATTTGGCTTGAGCCCGTCGATTTCGATCATTACCCCTCGACTTTGGATCAAAACCGACACCCCATTCCCCATTCATTCAGAATCTAGTTCACTACTATCAGCGACCCCTCGTTATCATCAATCCATGGATGAATGGTGTGCAATGGTGAATAAGGTTCAAGCCGATATGCCAACTGGATACCAAAAAATGGTATTGGCGCGGCAATTATCCTATGAGTCGATACCAACTGAGATGAGAATGCCATTGTTAGATCGGTTAACAACGGCTGAATCGGGGGTGTATCGGGTATTATTATCCCCCTCGCCGAATCATGGCTTCCTGTCACTAAGTCCAGAACACTTATTTCGTCGTATGAATGGCACCATAGAATTGGAGGCATTGGCCGGAACCCGTACCCATCAACAACCCATCGATTGTTTGAATTCCGAAAAAAACCAACAAGAACACCATGCCGTGTCAGATTGGATACGGGAGGCTTTAACACCCTTTACAAACGATATTCACATTTCCCCCTCTCACCCGATTCAATTGCGACATGTTACCCATACGAAAACCCACATTTCGATCCCCCACATTCCGACCAGTGATGCCACACTGATTCAGGCCTTGTTTCCCACACCGGCAGTGGGCGGTGTTCCTAGGGTTGAATCGGTATCGTATTTATTGCGTGTTAACCAGCCAACAGGCACATTGTATCGGGGATTGGTGGGGTTGGTTTGCCGTGACTGGTCGATATGGGTGGTTATGATTCGATATGCAGAATGGCACCATCATAACTGGACCTTGTATGGTGGGGCCGGTATTATGCCACAATCCGATGCCACTGAAGAATGGAATGAAATTGATGCCAAATGGCGATTATTTCGAAATACCTTTGAAACCATCCAATCAACTTGAATTAGCCAAAGCGGTTGTTGGTATTTTTGAGCAATATGGGTGTATGGACTGGGGAATTGCACCTGGGTCTCGTTCCACACCATTGGTAACAGCACTATATGAGCGAGGAATATCGGCCGTGTGCCATACCGACGAACGGGGTCTGGGTTTTTGGGCCTTGGGGTCAGCCAAAATAACCGGCCGCCCTGCCGTGGTTGTGGTAACATCCGGAACAGCCGTGGCCAATCTATTGCCGGCCATTATTGAAGCCCATTATTCAGGCACCCCCATGATTGTTATCACGGCAGATCGTCCACATGACCAAGTGGGGGTTGATTCGAATCAGGCGATTCATCAAACTGGGATATTAACCCCCTTTGCCACAGCATTTGACTTACCGGTACCGGCCACAACGGACGCCATGAGACACTGGCTTGAAACCACTCATTTTATTGCCAACATGACGACCCCTGTTCATTTAAACCTTCGATTCCATGACCCGTTTGATTTGGCGTTACCCCCCTTATCCGTCCCTTTTATTGATGTTACCCATACCCCGAATGAGAATGGATGGGTCGTTCCAATTTCTGAAAATGGAATGGTAATGGTGGGGCATCTGGCTGGGTTGACCATGGCTCAGCGCAAGGTATTGGGTGAATATTGGGCAAAATCCGGAGTACCCGTGGTGGTTGATGGGCCCAGTTTGGGAGCATATGAGACGATGTACCCCTATCGAACGGGTATGCCCCTGGATACCAGCTGTGATTTGGTATGGGTGGGTGGGCGATTGCACTCAAAAGCCTTATTGCACACCATTCAGCATTGGAAGGGTCACGTGGTTCAAATTCATCCCCAAGTTCGATCTCATGACCCCTTGCATCGTTCGAAGAAGGTGTTACTCATGCCGTATGAATCCATTCGATTTTCGGCGCAATCGTATACGCAACATGGCCCTATCCGTGACGCAATGAACAAACGTGATCATCATATTGCGGATTTGTGTCGGATGTATCCGAATTCAGAATTGTCCGTGATTGGCAAGATAACAGCGGCGTTACCAGACGATTGGGTTGGATTGATTGGTAATAGTTTACCAATTCGATGGTGGTCAGCCATTCGCCCCCTATCGGGGGAGTGGGTCATGAATCGGGGTAGCAGTGGTATTGATGGGATGGTGGCAACAGCGGCAGGTATGATGTCGCATCAACCGGTATTGGCCATATTGGGTGATCAAACGGTGTGGCATGATATAGCGAGTTTGCCAATGTGGCGTGGGCGAAAGGGGGCATTGGTCATTGTGAATAATAATGGGGGGCGAATCTTTAAAGAATTGCCGATTCGGGATCATGGTAGTTGTGAGTCGTATTTTGTTGCACCACATGGCCAGCATTTTGAATGGGTATCTGAGCTGATGGGACACCCCTATTGGCGTGTCGACACGATTGGGGAATTGGACCGGGTATTACCCCAATTATTGGGTACGGGTGGGGTAATGGAATGGGTGGGATCAGTCGATCCGATTGGATTGGCTGATTTATGACACAATGGGGATGGGTGATAATGGGGTGGTTGGTTGGATTAATGCTGATGGGTGGGATTGTAACAGGTGCTGGTGGGCGGGAGCGAGTGGTGGTGGAGCGGGTGGTGGATGGGGATACGATATGGGTTCGGTCGGGTGGGAAGCGGGTATCGATTCGACTGATTGGTATTGATACGCCCGAATCTAAACCGAATAATAAAGCCATTCGCGATTCTAAGCGAAATAACCGCTCAATTAAAGATGAAATACGAGATGGGATAGAGGCAACAAAAACCTTGCAAACACTGGTAAAGCCGGGGGATTGGGTGGACCTAGAATTTGACCAGCAACGTTTAGATCGGTACCAGCGGGTATTGGCGTATGTGTATACAACAAAAGGTGAGATGGTAAATGCAAGATTGATTCGGGATGGGGTGGCTCGGCCCTATCCAATCTCTCCGAATACGCGCTATCGGGTGTATTTTGACCAATTGGTGAAGCCATGATGGGTGGGATGGCAGGTGAGATGCTGGGAGTGATGGTGTTGGGGGGGGTGGGGAGTGTATTAAGGTGGGGGGTATCAAGTTGGGTAGGTGGGGAATGGGGAACGGTGGTAGTGAATTGGATTGGTTCCTTATTAATGGGATTGGTGATGGGGTATTGTGAGCGGCGAGGGGTTGGGTATTCGCCGATGGTGGTAGCGGGTTTACTGGGTGGGTTCACCACTTTTTCTGCATTGAGTCGAGACGTGGTGTTACTGGCCAAAAAATCGGTATGGTTGGGTGGTGGAATGGCGGTGGTAACAATGGTGGGTGGGATTGTTTGTGCGTGGGGGGGATATTTGGTTACAAAATCGATTCATTAATGATAACATCAATCAACTTCGTTCGTTATTTTCTTCTATCAGGATCAAATCATGCAATCAATCCCACCAAACGGATCCTCTTTGGCACTGTTAACTGTCCCATCATCAAGCGTATCTCAACAAACCAGCAAGGCACTTAGCCATTTAACACTTCCCCCCCTACCCGATCTATTGGCCATCAACCGATTGTATACATTATTATCCTTGATTAGCCATGAATTAAATGTTAGGGATCGATTATTTCATCATATCAAAAGATGTTGCCGCCCTGATACTTTACATTCCATTTTATTGTCCACAAATTCCGATGAGTCTGTATTGGCTACTCTGTTTTTAGAAGCACCCCATCTTACCCTTTCGCATACCAATTTAACCCAACAATCTTTATTAATAGCAGCCTTGGTTAACCGTAGATACGCCATGCAAACAACCCAAGCAGTAGGAACGGATACCAACCCTATATTGGGAAATGCCATTATAACCATGTCGCAAACAAAAGCTTTGTACACAGCTGGCTTTACCGCGAATGAATTAAAGGATGTCAGAATATGTATCACCACAGAAATTGAATTGAATGACTATCGACTATTCATAAGTGAACAAATATGGCAATACCCACCACCTATTTTAAGCATAGATGATTCTATTCCATTAGCCCATCAATCATTTGAAGGATTCAATTTAAACCGTATTGTATTACGCAATCGATGTCTGTCTGGATCTAACTTCGCACATGCTAATTTAAGCCATGCTAATTTAAGCCATGCTGATTTAAGCCATGCTGATTTAAGCCATGCTGATTTAAGCTATGCTGATTTAAGCCATGCTGATTTAAGGTATGGTAATTTTGAAAATGCTAAGATGGAATCAACAAATCTAGAAAGATGCCAACTATCCCAAACCAATATAACGGCCCAACAATTGGCTGTATGCGATGATTATAGCAGTGCTACATTACGGGTTGCTGATATTATTAAATTAATGTCAGATCCAACAACATTACCCGATATTACCAATTTCAGGCTAATGATTCATACCAATGACGAAATGAATACTATACTATCGTGGCCCATTTTACCCAGTATCGACTCAATTTCAAAGGACGTGTTATTAAATGGTCGTGTTTTTAAAGATGTAGATATGAGCTATTTAAGCGATATTTCAACGTGGCAACATTCTAATTTGTTTGGATGTGATTTTGAGTATGCGATGCTAAAAGATATCGATTGGACGGGCAGCATTTTTGCAGAATGTAGGATGAGTCGGATTGACTTACATCGTGCACAACTGATAAGCATTCAATTAGATGCCTCCATACTGGAATTTGGGAATCTCAGAAAAGCGAACCTATTTGGGTGTAGGATTTTAAGGAGCTGTTTAAAACATACCATTTTAGATGAAGCCTGTCTGTTTATGGCACATATTGAAGAGAGTAATTTGTCATGGGTTCATTTCAATTTCGTTGATTTAACAAATACCACGTTTAGAAACGTTATTCTGTGGGGGGCTTGGCTAATCAATACAAAGATTAAACCTACACAATTGAACGATTCACAATGTGAAGGGGCCGTGGTGGATATAGCAACCATTCAAAGATGGGGTGATCATGCAAAACAAGCCTATCAACTGGGTTTATGTGTGCTTATTAGGCATTTAGCGGAATGGGAGTATTATTTACAATTGGAACATAAACCCCGAATACAATTAATAGATGCGAGTATTGTGGATAAGTGCCACCAATATTTAGAGCGCAATTCTCCGGTTGAATTAGGGGTATACCAATGGTTAATGAATCATAACCCATCATTGGTAACCACGTATCAATTGCACATTCCAAAAACAGCGTTAGAAAAATTGCGTGGGATATGTCGTGACATGGAAAGGGAAGATTGGATCGATATATTTTCGCAAAACAAGCTTGAGGATTTTGAAAAATTAATTATGAACCCCCAGTTTGTATTGGGGATTCCGCATTTAAATTGGGATGCAGGAATGGTATATGAAACAAGTGGAATTAAAAAATGGTTATTTGAAAATCAACAAGACCCAAACCGACAACCCTTGATTATGCAAGACTGTATTCCTTTAGAAGGTGTATTATGGTCATTATCTCAACAATACCCCCCGGAATTTAATTCAGAAAATTATCCAAGATTATTTAAATTAGTGATAGGGGGAGGTATATAATAAATAACCCCACCCCAACCCTCCCCAAAGGGGAGGGAGAGATAGGCTAGCGGGCACTGCGTGCCCTCACCCGCCTTAAGGGCTCTGCCCTTAAGAATCCAAATGCCGTGACAGCGTGGGGGGTTCCCAAGGGCGAAACCCTTGCTTTGGGTTCCCCAGGGCGAAACCCTTGCTTTGGATTCCCAAGGTCGAAACCCTTAGCACAGGGGTCTGGGGAGCAAAGGTCCCCAGAATCATCGTTATATTCCCTCCCCAAAGGGCAGGGAGAGATAGGCTAGCGGGCACTGCGTGCCCTCACCCGCCTTAAGGGCTCTGCCCTTAAGAATCCAAATGCCGTGACAGCGTGGGGGGTTCCCAAGGGCGAAACCCTTGCTTTGGGTTCCCAAGGGCAAAACCCTTAGCACAGGGGTCTGGGGAGCGAAGGTCCCCAGACTACCCCACCATATATTGATTCAAAAAAAACAATGCAACTTTTGAATGCATATTACCGAAAACTATTTACAAACACATTTAAATAGAACCGCTAAACCATGGTTTCCCATTTACAAAAAGGAACGCAAAAAATGCACACTTATGCCTCTTGTAATATTCCAGTTACGACTAGTTTGTCTATGATTCACAAATCCCTGCCTCTTTTCATTAATCAATACCCATATGCTTCATTCACACATGGCATCAACAGCTTAAATCCTATTTTTCCATCTCAAAAAGGTACCGTTTATGCCACTCGCATTAAATCAGACGTATATTGCACCATGCCAAGTGGCACGTATTTTTTTCCAATTCCAAGAGAGTACGACCCTAAAATTCATAATGGGACACTACTCACCACTGCTAATGGGCAACGACATGCAACAAGGGTCACTCAGGTGTACTCAGAAAGTTGTTATAAAGATATATTCAGCAATCCAAAACAGGTATCTCCCCCTAAACCACAGGGATCTCCCATTTCATCACCGAGATCTACCTCTCCAGCACCGGCTTCCCCTCCAGCACAGGTATCTCCCCCTTCATTACCGGAATCTACCCCTTCACCAGTGGCTCCCCC
>SXXA01000015.1 GCA_005791325.1 Actinomycetota bacterium
ACCGCACCGTGCCGACCCATGTGACTGCCTCCTCGGGGATAGATGCCGTGCCTGAACGTCGCCGCCAGTATCATCGGCGGCGGCCGTTCGGCACGCGGGAAAAGAATGCGATAAGTCATCGAATGCGGGCGCTAATGGGGATAGGGGAGTATATAAGGGAATGGGGATCCCCCCCCCATTCCCCCCAATGTATGGAATAGTGGGTGTGCGGCACCCATGCTTACCGAGGTGGTGTGATGGATATCCCCATCTCGACTCTCCCCATGGGGGAGGGAGATAATCGTGTTGCGGGCTTGCAGTTCCCGCGCCCGCTTATAAAGTGGCTTCGCGCCCCTTATCCCATTGGGGCAACCCTATTTATGGGGTGCCAAGGGCTCCCTTGGGCGGGTTTTGGCGCGTCGCCGAATCCTTATTTATCTCTGGGTTTCTAGGAGCCGGAGGTCCCTAGTTAATGGGCTTGGGAACCTCTGGTCCCCAACCTAACGTCTGGTTTAGGGTGAGAATGAGGCGCGAGCGCCCACATATAACACGTACGGCTATACAATCTGTATGGGCAATATTAAACTGGTAAATAAGTCGTGAGAATGCCGGGCAAACTCACCACTCCCACAATAATGGCCAAACATGCCCCCCCCACGATCCAAGGTAAGGCTAGAACTAAAAACGACCGCACAAATGGGATTCCATACGCTTTTACAACCATTAATTGGGTGAGCGTTAAGACCCCAAATAGAATACTTAAAAATCCAATGGACCCAATATAATTGCTTCCGGGTAAACCAGCTTGTTGAATTATTTTAAATGGAACCAAGCCCCACAGGTACACTTGCGACATACCGGTTCCAATCAATAATGACAATCGAGGTGCCGTATGTCCCAATAATTGGGCACAAAAATCTAATACGATACTCTGAGCGACCCAAACCAAGATATGCAGCATTAAAAATAACACAATGCTGACTGGCGATAGCGCCATATTGGGTACCCAGAACATCAGACTGATCCCTCCCCCCAATACCACCAACGCAACCACCGATAAGGATGGGCGACGGCTATCGATGACGGAAAGTGGGTTTAGAAAGGTGCGGTAAATCCAATCCATAAATTATCGTGGGATGCTTGGGGTACTAGTCAGTGGGTTCACAGCACTAGCCAAGCGCAATATTTTGGTTAAAAATGAACCAAATGATGGTTGTGCCTTCGAAACAATGGGAGGGCGTCCTTTAATTCCCACTTCTTTAGCTGCGAGGGAAATGGCAAATTCCATATTACCGATGTAATCGATTAAATCATAATCGAGAGCTTGTCGCCCACTAAATACTTGGCCTTGAGCTATCGTAATGGCATTGGGGGTGGGTATGCCACGACGTTCAATTAAAGTGGTAATGAATTGGTCATGAATATCGTCTAATACACCCTGAATTAATTTTTTTTCATCCAAGGATGCAGGTCGCCAACTGGATAACATATCTTTATATTTCCCACTTTTATAGGTAACGTTGTCGATACCATAACGACGGGGGACTTCGGTAAAATCCATGTTTTGCATAATGACACCAATTGAACCCACAATACTGCCGGGATTGGCCACAATTTTAGATCCAGACATCGCAATCCAATAGGCCCCAGATGTTCCGATATCGGAAATAGAAACAATAACCGGTTTTTTAAGGGTGGTGCGGATACGGGTAATCGCTTGGGAAATTTCTTGTGATGCCCCAACGGTGCCACCGGGACTATTTATTCTTAATACAATGGCTTTGACCCTAGGATCGCTAACCAATGCCTCCAATTCGGCTAACACGGCATCAGAGCCATCTGGGCCAAAAGCTGGGTTACTACTAGATCCTGAAATGGGTCCGTTAATACTAATTAAGCCAACGGCAGGACCCATCCATTCTGGATTGCTTGAATTGGTTGGAGGGCTTTTTAGTAATAACAATACACTGGATAATAAAAACAAACACACAATAACCGCGCTTATGATCCACTCTTTGTATTTTAGCATCCTAGTATTTAACCACGAATCATCAATTCAAAAAAGAGGCGGATTGTCGGCTTTTTAAAATACGTCTTTTTTCATCGACCTTTCAGGTGATAGGGGCCATGATGACGCGGCGACATGACTATCCGGATCAAATTTTGCCTCAAGCCTAACGGCGATGCCACGCTATCCATCGATATTCATTATATGGATTATCAATGACTTTTTTAGTTTACTGTATTGAACTCTCATTTTGTTCGATTGTTGTTAAATCATATATGGCTTCGGCTCTGATTTACTTATTCTCTTAGACAAGGAAATTAATGACACCCTTTATAGCTTGTTTTCAATTAAATGTTTCCATTTTTTTCGAGTGGCTTTATGGCTGATATTATTTCTAATTGGTTTGGCGTTACTGGGGGGACATCTAATAAGGCCCCAATGGATGATGCGTTCGCCGTCTTCGCAGGGGTCGGAAATGCCGTAGCCTCATTATTGGGCTGTTGTGATGCTTCCAATAGAAAACCATCCATCAATTCTGCAGAAACCAATAGAATCCCTGTTAATCCCCCAAATCCAGAAAGACCATCGATCCAGTCCATCACCACCTCAATTGGAAATCGGGTCCCGAACAAAGATTCACTGGCACCTCTAACATCGCTTGGATTTAGAGTGAAAGATGGGCGTCGTTTGATACCGCCGGTCTCCACACAACTGACCCTTCCACTACAACGTGTTGCGACACAATTGAATGATCAACTGCAATCTATCTTTTTGATGATTAAACAACTTTTACAGCCGTTACATAATCATGATCCCAATCGTTTTAAACCAGTTTTACGTAAAGTGTCCCGTTTTTTAGTAGCGCACACTTGGGAGTGCTCTACTACACAAGTTAGAAAACCTGTCGTCATGGTTATTGGCAAATCATCCCCCATAACAGTGATTATCGAATTACTGACTAAAGCCTTAAATTTTACTCGTCAGTTTATTGAGGGCCATCCCCGTTCGAATCATGACAGTGGTCTGCAATGGGATGAGATTGGTCGATGGCAAAATCAATCTCAGGATATTGCCGATATATTAGATTCGGTTCAACGGCTAAACGATGAAAAGGATGATCGTTTATTAGCCCCCCCATGCGAGGATCATAGTAATAGTGGCAATAGGATGCTATCGATTGACCTGACCGTTGCCACCGCAGTGCCTATATCTGACCCCATTCTACATCCAAGTGATGTTCAACATAGCGAGTTAGCCGATAGGGTGTTAAAGAAGAAGACCCCTCCACCCAATGTTCCTCGATTGTATTCAGTGGAGCTGCCTAGTCGTAGCCAAGGGTCTGTTCAGGTGAGTGTTTCACCGAGGCCGGTGGTCATATTGCCGTATGAAGACCCAAAGCCATTTGTACGCGATGCCATTTCAAAAGTAAAGCACTGTTTAATGTCTTATCAAATTAGCACTTGTCATGAGGAATTAGATACGATACTAGATCAAATGAATACAAATGTGGATTCTTTACAATCTTCTATCCAGCATCGGCCTAGATCATTACGGCCTGTTGCTCTCCCAGAGGCCATTCGTTTAATTGATCGTACAATTGGGATTTTTAAATCAGAAAACCAACCGTACCTTCCAAATTTTTATCCAAATCTAGCAGTGTTAAACAGAGTTCATGGTATTTTATTAAGTCTGAAGTCTAGGTAGGATTTTGACCAATTAATAGGGATGTATTTTGTCGTAGATGGGTTGTTTAACCAACAAGATTAGGTGGGTTGATTGGGGGGTGCTTAATTCGGTATAGCATGGCCATTCTTTACAGGATGATGACAGGTGCCGATGAAGGGTGTATTTGGCCTCTGCTAGGGCTTTGTAGTAGGCAGATGTTGGGGGTAAAGTGAGATGCTGTGGAGAAAAATCTCGTTTCATGACAATAACATCGGGCTCTTTTTCCCACGAGTTGAATAAACCTGTATACGGAATAATGGTCCATGATGTTGGGTTATCTGGCATAAATAAGTCTGGAGGGAAATATACCAATAAGCGTTTGTGTTTAGCCAAATGGGTTAAACTGTCTAATAATCCGTTGTAGTACGCCATTTGTTGGTTATAAATATTGCTTTGGGTTCGTTTGGAATAGGCTACCATCCGAGTAATGGTGGGGGGCAATAAATATACCCATGCCACGATCCCACTTCCCATTAACGTGATGAGGGTAGAAATCATGCCCCATGAAAGGTTGCGACGAGTCCAACTCTGAATGGCAGATTCGGTCAACATACTAATTCCAATTACATATAAAATTAGCCCTAGATATAAATAATACCCACTTAATCGATGAATGCCACTTATAATGATAATGCCCCATAATACTGCCATGCCGATTAATCCAATCGGAATGGCTAACGGACTAAAAGAAGGGTAGCTGGGCATCTTAGTTGATTGGTTTTTTTTAAATAGTAGGTATTGCCATACCAATAGACAACAGCTTGATACTAGAATCAGTATGGCAATGATGCTAGGAATGTTTAAATAGTGATGAATGATATAAGGTGGCCACGATCCCAAGGTAATACTTGTATCATCAAGATCGTGTCCAGATCCCAGCAGTGTCCATTTTGTCCAAATCATTAGTCCAATTGGAAATTTTAAAGCAATTAATGGAACAGCCATTGCCCAGCCCATTAAAAAGACCCCCAATGTTTTGACAAGGACAACTGGTTTTAATCGGGAGTCGACACCATGTGAAGTGAGGTAGCGATGAATTCCCATTAGGCATATCCCCAATATGATTGGGCATGCGGCATAGCCCCATACAAGACAATAAGTGGGTATAAGGGTGTCGAGTCCAGGTATGTTTTTAAGAAGTAACCGAATGGGGTTTGCCTGAGCTCCTTGTATTAGCAATAAGATGCCATAGCAGATATTAAATAAAGCGAGTAGCATGACCCACCAGCTCCATACTGTATGGGTTATCCGATTTAACCAAGATAGTTGGGGTAGTGGAATCCATTTAAATGATTCAGTATGCAACCAATAGCCCATGACTGCCACGATTGGTATGATAAATAATGTGGATATCTTTAAGCCGAAAGCGATTCCTAAAAAAAACCAATAATACCCAAATTGATAATGATGACGCTTGGCTAACATCAAAAACAAGGCAATGAACACAAGTTGAAATGGTTCAGGTTTCGGTAAGGTTAAGTAATAGGGGGTTGACGGTAAAACGAGTAGCGTCATGAATGTGATGCCTCGCAACGTCCATGATTGAATATGAGTGGTTATTAATAGAAGCATGCCCATTAAAAGGGCTACGGAAACCGTGAGGCGTGTTGCAATAATTTGCCCACTGATGCCATTTATTTTTTCCGGAAAATAAGATGTTATGGCCAAGATATTATAAAATAGTCGCCCATATCGATGATCTTTTCCATCAATGATGCCGTGTATGAATGATGATAGGCTGGGGGCGTGTAAAAGGCTACGTACGCCATCAAACGATATGAGCTCATCCATATCTAGAGATAATATGTAACGCGCCCCTGCTAGATCAGTATTGGCCTGTATACTTAAATACAATATACAAATCAAGCTACTTACTAATAATAAACCACCGATGATGCGATCTAAATTAAGTGGCATGATGCCGCCACGCTCGGATGATTTACTTGATACCATTTGTGAAATTCCTGTGATTGGTTTTGATAATCATGTTTAAATGGGGCTTTTAGCCTCTC